>JAQVAO010000012.1 GCA_028690755.1 Patescibacteria group bacterium
CAAGACGAATCTTTTTTTTTTCTTTGGTTGCAATCAAAATCGTGATTAGGGCAACAAGCGCCCACATCGCACAGGGGTTAAAACCATCGATAAGACCCAAAACAATTGTCAAAATCGGAACCGACAGCGAGCTGATATTTACTTCTCCGACAAGAGGAATTTGTAAGCTTCTCTCCCCGACTTCTTCATCGATACAGTAGAGGTCGTAAATAGATTGTTTGATCTCGGTTCCAGATAGCTCATCAGAGGCGTAGCCGACAAAAACTTGGTGGCCGACGATTACCGTTGGCACCGATCTGGCCTTGATCCCCCGTTCTGAAAGAAGCGAGAGCATTTTTTGATAATTTTCACTATTGTGCCAAACTTCCAGCCGCTCGACTTTTATCTCTGGGTGATTTTTCAAAATGTTTTCCGAGAGATATTTTTCAAAATCTCTGCAATGAGAACATTCCTCCCCATAAAAAACATAGATCGTCTTGTCGCAGGCATCAGTATGTCCAGAATCGCCAAAAGTTTGTGCCTCACCAGTTGATTCACATTCCTGGCTATTATCAATGCTACAAACGTCAGAAGCTTTCGTGTTTTGTGGCTGGGAAAAATTAAAAACAGAGAAAATTAGAACAAAAAAACTAAGAAAGTAAAAATATTTTTTCGACATAGTAATAAATTAACTTTAACAATGCTCATGATAGCAATATTTGCTTCAACAAACAAATATGCGCCCCGCATTCGCGGGGCGCATATTCTATGTTAAATGGGAGGAAAGATTAATTATCGCTCATAGATCCATGTCGGCCCATCCCACCGCCACCGAAGCCTCTGCCACCTATTCCATAATCTTGAAGCGCTTCCATATCGATACCATTTTCTTCTGCCCATGTTCTCATCTCTTGCCCACGCTGACGCTTTTCAGATTCAATTGAATTGTGTTTGTCCAAAATCAATTGTTTCTGCTCAGCGCTGATTTTCCCGTCAGTTACCGCTTTGTCTAAATTCTCTGAAAGCTCGGCTTGTCTTTCTGCCTGACGCTCTTCTCTCATCTGAGAGAAAGCTTCCTCAACTTTACTTTCTTCGACACCCAATTTTTCTGCTAGGCCTGAAACATCAGGTCCGTTGCCATTGCCATATGATGCTGAAGCTAGGCCGGTGTAAGCACCGATTCCAACGATGGAAGCAAGTGCTAGAGTGATTACTGGAACTATTACTTTTTTGTTCATGTTTCTCCTTAATAATTATCTAAATTGTTTCTTTGTCTTGCAAGACTTTTCGACCAGCATGCAATAATTACTACAACCCAAAGACCTATTTAGTACCAATCGAAACATTAGTGATATAATTTTTAATGATGAGTCTTAAATCACACTTATTAATTTTTTTCTCGCCAGCCAAGGGATTGCGTCCACGAATTTTTTTGGCGGTTTTTTTAATTCTCGCTACCTATTCAACATATTATGTCTCAACCCATGCCGATTATTTTATCCAGCAGTCAAATAGCGAATTAGTCAACGAAGGTCTACTTTCTATAGAGGCGGAAAAGAAAGCTGACGAAGCCGGAATCGTTTTCGAGGACGGAAAGATCGTCAAAAAAACACCGGCCAGTCCATCAACAGTAATAAGCACAGGCGATGCGGCAGTTGAAAATAATCAGCAACCAAATGATACCCCTGATGATAACCAGCCAGTCGACAACGAGCCTGATATTTCATCATTAGTTGCTTTTTATGCCGACAACCAATCTGACAGCGACGCCGACGACTTGAGACACGAAAATGTTGTTAATAGAATACTAACGACCAGCGCCAATCCGGTAATTCATGCCGGCGACATTTTGGAAGACGGCACTCTTGATTCCTGGAATCGATTTCTAAATATCGCCGGACCACTTCTCTCAACACGAACTTTTTACGCTGCTCTCGGTAATAACGATCGTGTCGTTGGCGATTCGGCTACTCCCTCACCTTATTTCTTAAACTATTTTAACTTCCCGAACAACGAACGCTGGTACTCAGTCAATTCTGGAAATTTACACATCGTTGTTTTGGATAGCGCTTTTAGTTGGGGCTCTGCCGAACAGCTTTCGTGGCTTGCCTCCGATCTTCAAAGCGCAGATTCTCAATCGCGTATTACCGTCGTTGTTTATCATCATCCAACATTTGCTTCGGTCATCGATACTCAATTGATAAATTATGGCGTTGATTTTGTTGTCTCTGGCCACATCCATGCCTATAGTAAAAATTATAGTAACGGGATTTATTTTTTCACTCTGCCTGGGGGAACATCAATCGGCCACGCGCTAGCAACAATCAATGAAAATTCGGCAACGATTACATTTTATAATAGTGATGGTAACGCCATCGAGACAACAACAATTAATGAAAGATAATTAATATTTTCAAGGAGGAAGATGAAAAAAGGAGCTAAGGTTTTTATCATTATTGCGGCTTTAGCTGTAATAATTTCCGCTGGTCTTTACCTTTACCAGGCAAAGGTGACCACAAAAGCTGGCTGGAAAACGATGGAGGGTTGTGTAGAGAAAGATGGCAAAGAAATAAAATTCCAGTTTCTTGGTAAGGAGGAATGGCAACTTGTGACGGAAAATATGGGCTGTGGAAAAGACTATCCGGAAACACAAACTTTCGGCTTGAAAAATCAAACCGTTGGCGATCAGTTAACAGATGTTTCCCAAATCACAATCTTGCTTTTTGACATGAAGCCTTCAACTTTTGACCAAAGTGCTTTTGAATATTTTGCGGTACCAAAAACAGATGGCACTTATCTCGAATTTGGTAGGATCACAATGAATTCAAAAGATCAACAGATAGGAATTTCAGACGAGGAATGGGAGTCAGTGAAAAAAAGCTTTAAGTTTAAATAAAATTACCATTTTCCCGTAATTCAATCTTTACTAAAGGGATTTTTTTTGCTAATATTTCAATGTCGTTCCCCGGTAGCTCAATGGCAGAGCGCTTCGCTGTTAACGAAGATGTTGTCCGTTCGAGTCGGACCCGGGGAGCCAATTTATCACTAGAGATAGTGATTTTTAATTTAAAAAACCCCGACTAGATGTCGAGGCAGAGGCTTACTCCGGGTACCACGGCCAATCTGGCTGCGGTTGGGCATTCCAGCTCTCTGGCTCAAGGCGAAGCCCGATTCCTTTTCGGAAGCGAACGATGATCGGTGGTGCGTTCATGAGCGCCCAGCGACGGATCTCATCGATCCGCTCGGGATAGAGCCGGTAGAGATGACGACGGTCGTCATTCTCTCGAAAAGCAACCACTTCAGTATTACCAGCTTCCCTCAGTTCCCGAAGCTGACCAAGATGTTCGATGGCTTCTGAGTCAACCAGAAAACGGCGGACCAGACGGTGGATACCTCTTGGCTTAGCCGCCAAGAGACCTTGTCTGGCACTGAAAAACGCCATTGCTGCATCGGCGATCGCTCTCGCCCAGGGGTTTACTTCTCTCAAATCTGGTGGATTAATCTCTTTCAAGGGAATCAGCCCTTTTTCAGCAGAATCGATGCAACCAATAATATACAACAAAAAGCCATTTTCATCAAGCCAGGCAGTACCATATTTAGATGTGGTAAAATAAATATATGATTGATTGGCCATGGAAAAATTGGCAGTACAAAAATACCGCCTTTTTAATTATTAGTTTGGTAATTTTTTATTATCTAGCTGACACCAATATTGTCAGAAATACAATCAACGGCATCGGCTCATATGGATATTTGGGTAGTTTTATCGCCGGAATATTTTTTGTTTCAATTTTCACTGTTGCACCAGCATCGATCGTTCTTTATTTCTTGGCTGATAGCTTCAACCCAATTATTATCGCCCTAACGGCTGGTTTCGGCGCAGTTATTGGCGATTATCTGATACTGCGCCTACTCAAAGATACAATCTTTGATGAATGGGCGCCGGTCTTCCAAAAGATTCGCGGATCACTGCTCAAAAAATTATTTATCAGCCCGTTCTTTACTTGGTTGATACCAATTATGGGGGCGACAATTATCGCCTCGCCCCTTCCTGACGAAGTCGGAATTACAATGCTTGGTCTCTCCAGGGTAAAAAACTGGCAATTTTTGTTAATCACATTTTTATTAAACGCAATCGGAATATTTTTAGTAGTTACATTAGCGAGGGTGATCTGAAAAATGAATAGCAATCAGTTCGATGGATTATCGACAAAAGAGGTCGAGGAGAGAAAAAAACAATTCGGCAAAAACACGCTAAAGGAAAAGAAGGGAGCATCTGTTTTCATCGTTTTCCTTCGACAATTCAAAAGTCCTTTGATTTTTGTTCTTTTGTTCGCCTGTATAATCTCTCTTATTTTCCGCCATTTCTCTGAATTTTGGGTCATTCTTACAGTGATAGTTATCAACTCTATTATGGGAGCGTACCAGGAGTATAGCGCTGAACATACCTTGACAACTTTAAAAAAATTTTTGAAGCCAAAAGCTCTAGTGATTCGCGACAACAAAAGAATTGAAATTGAGGCCTCGGAACTAGTTCCTGGCGATATTGTTATACTTGCCGCCGGAGACCAAATACCCGCCGACGGAAAAGCAATTCAGGCAAATAATTTAATAGTTAGCGAGGCAATATTAACCGGCGAAGAAGAACCGGTTGAAAAAGAAAAAAGCGAAAAAACAAATCTTTTTATGGGAACAACCGTCGCTGCAGGGATAGGGGTTATGGAGGTCACTGACATTGGTCAAAAAACTGAGATCGGCAAAATTAGTAAAGGTCTTGCTGAGATTAAAGATGAGGCGACTCCCCTACAACAGAGATTGAATCTTTTCTCAAGAAATTTAATATTTGTGGTAATAATTATCGCGATAGTAATTTTCATATTGGGAATTACCCAACAAAAAGAGACCTGGACGATGCTCGAGCTCTCATTAGTTCTGGCCGTTGCTGCGATTCCAGAAGGAATCCCTATCGCCTCAACCGTAATTATGGCTCTCGGGATGAGAAGAATTTTAAAAAGGAAGGGTTTAGTAAAAAATCTATTGTCAGTGGAAACGCTAGGATCGACCTCGGTAATCTGTACCGATAAGACAGGAACGCTAACACAGGGAATAATGCAAGTGGTAAAAACTGATTTTAAAGATATTAAGAACTCCAATTTAGCGATGGTCCTAGCCAATCAGCAGAAGGACAGTCTGGAAGTAAGCATCTGGAAATATGTCAACGACAATAGCGTTACAAGCGCAGAAGAGCTGGTTTCTGAATCAGAAAAAATTTTTGAGGAACCATTTGACAGTGAGAAAAAATATTCATTAACAGTAATTAAAAACAATAACAAAGAAGCAGGATATATTCTAGGCGCCCCAGAAATTGTGCTGGATTTTTGTTCAGAGAAGAACAAAGAAATTATTTTGAAAAGCGTTAACAGCTGGGCAAGAGAAGGGCTGAAAGTTGTCGGTGCCGCATACAAAATAAAAGGTGACCCGAGATCGATGAAAGATTGGCAATGGCTAGGGCTTGTTGGGATTGACGATCCGATTCGACCTGAAGTAAAAGAAACAATTATCGCTTGCCAAAATGCCGGCATAAAAATTAAAATCGTCACCGGCGATTACCGGGAAACTGCTGAAGAAGTGGCAAGAAAACTTGGGTTTGAATTTTCAAGCGAAAATGTGATGGATAATAAGGAGCTGGAAAATATTTCCGCCAAGGAGCTAGAGAAAAAGATTGAAGACATCCAAATATTTGCTCGAGTGACACCTCACCAAAAACTAAAAATTATTGAAGCGCTACAGAACAAAAAAGAGGTCGTAGCGATGACTGGAGATGGAGTTAATGATGCCCTAGCCCTCAAAAAAGCTGATATTGCCATCGCGGTTTCAAATGCTACCGATGTTGCGAAAGAGGTCTCCGATTTGATTTTGATCGACAATAATTTCAAAACCATTTACGCCGCCTGCGAAGAAGGAAGGGTTATTCTTTCAAATATAAAAAAGGCCATCGGTTATGCACTATCCGATTCTTTTGTTGAAATGATCGTTATCCTGACCGCGGTAATTTTAAATTTTCCCGTTCCTATCACAGTTGTAATGATTTTGTGGATTAATCTGATTTGTGATGGCCCAAATGATATTTTACTCGGATTTGAGGGCAAAGAAGAAGGAATCATGAGTATTAAACCAAAAGAGATACAAAAGATAACTATTTTTGATCAGTTAATGCTTTCGGTTACTGTTGTAATCAGTGCTACGGTTGGGCTGGCTTCCCTGGCCTTCTTTTGGTATATCCAAAAAATCGGGGGAAGTGTCGAACTAGCGAGAACTGCTGTTTTTGCTTCGATTGCTTTTGCTAGTTTGGTTTATGTTTTCACCTTTAAAGACCTTAAAAGACCCTTGATCGAAATCAAGAATTTTTTTGCCAACAAATATCTATTCCTCGGAGTTGCCTCTGGCTTCATTTTAATTATTCTAGCAATCTATCTACCCTTTTTTAACCAGGTATTGTCTACCTCCCCCTTATCACTTGGGCACTGGGCAATTGTTTTAGCGATAAGCACGTTATCGCTCCTCCTGGTAGAAATTTTGAAATATTTTGACAAACACAAGTAACTTTGCAAAAACTACAAATCTGATAAAATTGAAGCAAATAATATAAAGTTCTCAAGGAGGAAAATGGAATTTGTAAGTGACCCGAAAAAAGCCAGGAAAGCTTTCTTGGCAGTGTTGATTTTGACAATAATTTTCTTTTTAGGCTCTGGAGTTTTGGGGTATTTTTATTGGCAAAAAAACAAGTCTTACAAAAGTTTAGCTGATGACAAAAGCAAGCTGGAAGCATCTATCGAGGAGCAGGTCCAAGAAAAAACTGCTGAGCTAGAAACAAAACTGCAAACTGATACAGAAACACTGAGAAAAGAAAAAACTGATTGTGAAGCCGACAAATCAGCCAAAGAAGACCAAATAGATAGTTTCAGGGAGGGAATGGCAAAAATAATTGCTTACAAGGAATCATTAAAATATTATTATTCTGTACTGGAGACCCATGGTGGCTACACCGGCTGGACTGATCAAGAATACGCGATATTCAGAAGCAAAGCCCAGGCAACCGGAGACCAAGATTTTGTTGATGTTGTTGATTACACCTGGAATGAGACCTCTGTTGATGTCGTTACTCGACTAATTCGCTTCCATCAAGCCCTTGTGACCGGCTTCGAGCGCGGGATAAAATAATTCTATTTTAGATAATTATGAATATTATCTGACTGCTCACTTTTTTTCAATTTTTGTAATGCCTTGGCCTCAATCTGGCGAATTCTCTCACGGGTAACACCAAACTCTTTGCCAACCTCTTCCAGGGTGTGAGTTCGGCCGGTCTCAAGACCAAAACGCATCTTTAAAACTTTCTGTTCTCTTGGAGCTAAAACCTGCAAAAACCTATCAACATCCCCTTTCAAAAGTTGATAAATGGCATTTTCTTCAGGTGATAAATTTTTATCATCCTCGATAAAATCTCCAAGCTTTGAGTCAGATTCTTCGCCAACTGGTGACTCCAAAGAAACCGTTTCCTGAGAAATCTTGATAATATGTTCAACCTTTTCAACCTCAATCCCCATCTCCTGAGCGATCTCCTCTGGAGTCGGTTCGCGACCCAAGTCCTGTACCAACTGCCTCTGGACTCTAATCAATTTGTTTATTGTTTCGATCATGTGAACCGGAATCCTGATCGTTCTCGCCTGATCAGCGATTGCTCGAGTTATCGCCTGGCGGATCCACCAAGTGGCATACGTAGAGAATTTGTAGCCTTTTTTATAATCAAATTTTTCAACTGCTCTCATCAAACCAGTGTTACCTTCCTGGATAGCATCGAGCAGTGACAAGCCTCGACCGATATATTTTTTAGCAATCGAAACTACAAGCCGCAGATTGGCCTCTGCTAACTGTCTCTTAGCCAATTGGTCACCCTTTTCAATGCGCTTTGCCAATCGGATTTCATCTTCTGTCTTTAGAAGCGAAATACGACCGATTTCACGTAGATACATTCTGACTGAATCATCAGAGATCTGATCCAGGCCGTCCATAATATCGTCTTCGTGTGGATCACCAATTATGTTTTCGAGAATAGAAACTGATTCATCTTCTTCTTTAATCTCAACTCCGTGAGACAAAAGATAATCAAAAACTTCATCAAGCATGCTGACATCTTCTTCAGCATTGGGAAAAACTTGAAGCATTTCACGCACATTAACAAAACCATGTGCTTTGCCTTTTTCCAAAAGCTGATTGACTTCCGGAGCAAACGTTAAAGGCTCCTCAATAACGAGTTTGGGAACTTTTTTTGCCATATTTATTTACCAAAATTACTTCTCATCTAATATAGCAGATTGTAGCTCACTCATCAATTCTTTTATTCTGGGAATATCTCCGCCTGACTCCGCAACAGCAATTTTTTCAGCAAATTCTTTCTTTATTTGATCTTTTTTTCTGCTAATGAAATTTTTAATCAGGTCGTTGAACTCTTCCTCAACTATCCCGTCCTGGTTTAGATCAAAATCGGCCGTTGCTTCCATCGCATAAAGATCGAGTTTACTTCTGTCGGCAGCGGATAGCTTTTCTATATCCTTATTACTCTTTATCGCAGCAAACAGTACATTGGCAACTTGGTCAGAAAAATTATGTTCGAAGATTACTGCGGGAACTTTTTCTGCCAGTTTTTTTTCTTGCCAGACCAAACCGGCGAGTCGCTTTTCAAAATCAAGGCTACCAACTATTTTTGAGCTATCTTCTTCGCTTGCCGAAGACATCTCCTTAGTTTTTGACAATTGTGAAATTACTGATGATTCGGAAACGGCTAATTGATTAGCCAGATATCTAACGTAATGTTCTTTTTCTAGATCATTGGCGATAGATTTTATTACCGGCAAAATTTCCTTGGAAATTGCTTTCTTCTGATTAACATCGTTGATATCGTTTTCTAAAACTAATTCATCGATCCAATTTTCTAGCGCCGGTTTTGCAGATTTAATCGCTCTTTCCCAATTTTTCGGGTCAGATTTTATTGCTTCATCCGGATCTTTAAAACCGGGTAGATTCAAGACTTTAACGTTAATATCTTCCGAAAGAGCGAGGGTGATCGCTCTTTTTAAAGCAATCTTGCCGGCGGAGTCACTATCAAAAGAAAAAACAACATTCTGACTATATCTAGAGATAATTTTTAATTGCTCTGCCGTAAGTGCAGTGCCAGAAACAGCGACAACATTGCGAAAACCAGCCTGATGGCAAGCAATAACATCCATATTACCCTCGACTAAAACTGCACAATCTTGGGCGCGAATATCGATTCTAGCCTTATCAAGGCCATAAATTGTTTTTCCCTTGGTATAAATCGGCGATTCAGCAGAATTAACATATTTCGCCGATTTGTCATCGTCTTCCAAAATCCGTCCGGTAAAAGCAACGACTTGACCAGAGATATTATTAATCGGAAACATTATCCGGCCACGAAATCGGTCCCAGTATCGGCCCTTTTCTCCCAAAACTAGAAGTCCAGCTTTAAATGCGTCTTTCTCATTGTAATTATGTTTGGCTAGAAATTTAATTAAAAGATCCCAAGACTTCGGCGCATAACCAAGATTAAAATTTTTAATCGCTTCTTTATTTATCCCCCGATTTTTTAAATATTTTCTTGCGTGCTCGGCTTTCGGATGGTCAATCAAAATCTTGTGATAAAGTTTTGCCGCTAAATCATTAATTTCAAAAACTTTTGATTTTTCTGTCGGCGCAAACTCTTTGTCGCCATAACGGAAGTTCCCTTTCGGCTT
>JAQVAO010000013.1 GCA_028690755.1 Patescibacteria group bacterium
ATCTGGTTTTTCCAGCGGCGGGGGTTTCTCTGGTGGTGGTTTTGGCGGTGGCGGTGGCGGCAGTTGGTAACAACCCCAATAATTAATAATATATAATGCTTCGAAGTACAATTTTAAAAATTTTCTATCTGACATTTTTCGCCTTATTAATTATTTTCGGATCATATCTTGTTTACAGAAATTACGTTGGCGCTGATATTAATATTGGCAATTCTGGTGATCGCCAACTTCTGGATTTTGGTGGTAGTATTGGTCGCAAGCACGTTTTTTTGCGTTTGGAAGATAAAAAAGGTGAAATAATTATTAAGAAGAGTTCGACAGAGTACTGCAATTATCCATTGTCCGGCTTTGAATCATCAGTCAAAATTGATGGGATTCTCAATATTGGCTCAGATCTTAAGTTGATTGAAATCTCTGGCCCAGTTGGTGCCCACAGTCGCTCAAAACAGTTTTTTTATTTAAATAAGAGCAGTTGCCCCGAGCCAATCCCTTTTGTGAAAGATAAAGTTAGGGTGTATAATATTTACAGCGATCAGCCGAGTTTTAAGGTTTTTGATTCGGATAATGATGGTTTTTCTGATTTTGCAGCTGAATATCGAAATTATGACCTTAATCCGCTGGTTGATGGTATACGAGAAATCTATCGTTTTGATAATAAGAGTCGAGAGTTTGTTTATTCACATACAGAGAATTATCAGGAGGGCGTCGATTGCCCCGGCTGTGTGAGGGAGATTAAATGATTGAAGAAGGGAATAAAAATCAAGAAAATACTGAGAAATCACTGAAAGAAAAACGTTCAGTACTGATATTGTCTATATCTTCTATTTTACTTTTATTGGCTATAGCTGCGACAGTTTCTGCTATTTGGTTTATGAATAATAAAGATGTCAAAAACTATAATCAGATTGCCCAAAGTATTAATCAGGAAGGCACCATAAAGGGCGCAAGCACTGCCGATCCAGATTATGTTTCAAAGCTTGCCGAAAGTCTGAATGCGTCAGGTTTTGTACTCTATGGCTCTGATAGCAATATTAAAACCAAGAAACAAAAGGATATATTTAGTCAGGCTATATCGGAAATTGATTACGTCGAATGTGATCCGCAGATAAAGTCAGCTAATTCAGCTGAATGTGCTGCGAGGGAGATCAAGATATATCCAACCTGGGTTTCTGGAGACAAAAAATTTGAAGGTTATAAATCTTTGTCTGAAATAGAAAAAATGATTGCCGAGATCTCGAATCAGTGATATTTTCTATTTTAAAAACTCCGATCAAAAGGTCATATTATGCGCTCTAGTATTGATGATTATCCTTTTGCGAACTGTTTTAAGCTAGAAATAAGCTTGACAAGCGTGGCTCACGCTCACTACAATAGTACTTGTTGGGTTAAGTATGCTGAGAGATAAAAACAAAATAATCTCAAAACGAGAGGAGGTGATTGAAATGGTACAAGCATATTGCGTAAAGTGTAAGACAAAAAGAGAGATGCAGAACGCTACCGCAGTAACAATGAAAAACGGCAAACCTGCAATGAAAGGTGTTTGCCCAGTTTGTGGCTGTGGTATGTATAGAATCGGTAAAGCTAGCTAAAGTTTCTTTCTTATATTGAAAATCCCGTCAGTATATTGCTGGCGGGATTTTCTTGTTTCTAGATTGAAAAACAAGCCAAGTTTTGCTAATCTAATTTCTAGACAAATATTATTATATCCATATATCAGATGAAAAGATCAGAATTGCTATTTTCATTTCTTTTGCTTCCTGTAGACGCGGCAATGATTATTGTCTCTTTTGTTTTGTCTTACTATCTCAGAATTAAGGGTGATATATTACCAGTATATTCTGACGTTACCTTTAGCCAATATCTTTGGTATGTAGTTTATATCCTGCCTTTCTGGCTTTTGGTTTTTGCATTATCCGGTCTTTATAAAATTTCACGCGAGCGGAATTATTTTAATGATTTATATAAGATCTTTGTTAGCAATTCTGTTGTCATTCTAATATTCATTGTGGTAATTTTTTTCGGTCGTGCTTTTTTCTTTTCAAGGTTGATTTTGATCTTGATTTTAGCAATATCAGTATTGGTAGTTTTTTTGGGAAGAATAATAGTTGGTGAAATTCAGCGCCATCTGTATAGATACGGTTATGGTGTTCATAAAGTGATCGTTGTTGGCGATAGTCCGGTAGCTTCTAGGCTAATACACGAAATATTGAATCAAAAGCGCCTGGGCTTGAAGTTTGTTGGTTTCGTGTCAGATAGTTCTAAAAGATCTCAAAGTCACGAATTTCAGTTCCTGGGGTCAATAGATAGTCTAAAAGATATTGTCAAAAAAGTTAAACCAGACGAAATAATTCTCACTGATATTAGTATTAATCGTAAGAAAATTATTAATATCATTCAAATCTGTTCTGACGCAAACATTAGCTTCAAGTTCATTTCTGATGTATTCTCAATGGTTACAACTTCTGCAAGCTCAAACACTCTGGCGGGTTTACCTATTATGGAGCTTAAAACCATTGCCCTTGACGGTTGGGGTAGGATTGTTAAAAGACTGTTCGATATTATATTTTCGGTAGTTTTGCTGGTGATATTATCCCCGCTATTTCTATTGGCAGCATTTTTGGTGAAAATTTCTTCGCCCGGACCGGTAATATTTAAACAAAAACGTGTTGGGAGAGATGGTAAAGTATTTAATTTTTATAAATTTCGCTCAATGTATACTGATAAATGTGATTTTTCTGATAAAGGGAAAAAATGGACAACAGCTAAGGATGAGAAAAGTAGAATTACACCAATCGGCAGAATTCTTCGCAAATCAAATATTGACGAAATCCCTCAATTTTACAATGTTTTAAAGGGCGATATGAGCTTTGTTGGCCCCCGGCCGGAATTGCCAACTTTTGTCGATAAATTTCAAAAAGATATCCCTGAATATTATCGGCGCCACCGAGTCAAATCAGGCTTAACCGGTTGGGCAGTCGTCAATGGTCTAAAAGGCGATACTTCGATAGAAGAGCGTGTTCGTTATGACATTTTCTATATCGAGAATTGGAGCTTTTGGTTTGATCTAAAAATTATTATCAAAACGGTTTTTTTGGTAATCCGTGAGATATTCGGAGGCAAGTATGAATATCGCAATAATTCATGACTGGCTTTCTGAATTTGCCGGAGCAGACAAGGTACTCTGGCAACTAAAGCAGATTTATCCGCAAGCGGATATCTACACCTCAATTTATGATTCTTCTAAGGTAAAACAATTCGATAACTATAAAATCTATACCACCTATTTGCAAAAAATACCTTTTTCTAAAACTCTCAGACCGATAATGGTGCCACTGATGCCTTTAGCCTTTGAGCAATTAGACCTATCTAAATACGATTTAGTGATTTCAAATACAACATCGGCAGCAAAAGGAGTAATTACTAAACCTAAAACTTGTCATGTTTCATATTGCCATACCCCGACCAGATATTTATGGATGCCAGAGATGGATGAGCGCGCATCTTCAAGTTGGTTAAGGCGAAGAGTTAATAAGTCGCTTAAGAAATGGGATATTGCTGCTGTCGCTCGTGTTGATTATTTTATCGCCAATTCTAAAAATGTTCAGGATCGAATCAAAAAATTTTATCATCGCGATTCCAGTGTTGTTTACCCGCCCGTTGATACCAGCTTCTACAATCCAAGAGAAGGGGAGATAATTAAGAAAAATTATTTTCTTTTTGTCGGCCGTTTTGTTCCATATAAAAAAGCCGATTTGGTCATCGAAGCATTTAATAAGTTAGGAATCGAGCTTCGAATTATCGGAACTGGCCCAGAGGAACACAAGTTGAAAAAAATTGCCAAAGATAATGTAAAATTTCTCGGACGTGCTTCGGATAAAGTTTTGTTTGAAAATCTAAAATCAGCGAAAGCGGTGATTTTTCCCTCGGAGGAAGATTTTGGTATTGTCCCGGTTGAAGCTATGGCTTGCGGAACACCGGTAATATCTTATGGTGTTGGCGGGGCAACCGAAACGGTAATTTCTGGAAAAACTGGGGAATATTTTTTTGAGCAAACACCTGGTTCTTTGACTGAAGTGGTAAAAAAATTTGATTCAAAAAAATACAAATTTTCTGATCTAAGATCGAGGGCGGAGGAGTTTTCGCTGGAAAAATTCCGAGAAAATTTTCGAAAACAAATTGACGAGTACTATGCAGATTACAAGAAAAAATTTGAACTTTAGCCAAATGTTTGGAGGGTAAGTGAGAAAAATACAGGATATTAGGCCACCAAAAAAAAGGCTTGTAAAAAATCAGCCTGAAAAAGAGAATTACCTCGAGCAAGATGAGGAAAGTATAATTTCAGTTAAATCTGATATTGGGTTGTTTACTCCGCTGGAAACAGAACAAAAAGACAGAGTAAAATTGCCGAAAAATGCTTTAAGAGGTGTTACTATTTTTTTTCTTTTTGCTTTCATTATGGCAGTATTTTTTGTTTTTAGTCTTCTTCGAGCCAAACAAAGTATTACCTATGAGGTTGGTAAATTGCAGAAGGGGTTTGAAAATTTAGCCGCTGCAGCTTCAAGCAAGGATTTACTTGAAATTGAGAGCAGTATTGATGAAATTGACAAAAGCACCCAGAAAGCTCTGGTAAGTTTACAATCTGTTGGCCAGGATGTTTATGTTCTTGATCTTATTGCCCCCAGAGGCAAAGTTTCTAAGACAACCAAATTAACTAATTCTGTTCGTTCTGCACACACGATCACCTATGCTTATAAAAATTTATTTCAATTTGATCAATCGAAAAATTCCGCTTCTGGTGGCGATTGGGCATCAAAAGTAAATCAAATGCTTGGAAATATCAAGGAGAAAAATTCAGAGCTGGGTCAAAAGATTTTGTACTCCAGCTTTATTACCGAATTATCAAAATCACAGCTTGATTTTTCCTCTGGAGAATTTGAGGATGATGAGCGCCAGTCAATCGAAAAAATTCAAAGTTTGGCAAATCTCTCCAGTGATTTTTTCCGTTATTTTAAAACTGTGCCGGAAAATGTTGAAAGTATTCTTGGTATTGATGGTGCCGAGAAAAGCTATTTAATTTTATTTCAGAATAATGCCGAGATTCGTCCCGGCGGAGGCTTTATCGGCTCGTTTGCACGTGTTGATTTTAAAGACGGGGAAATGCAAAAACTTGATTTCGAGAAAAATATCTATACTCTTGACAAGGCATTTGTTGCAAGCGGTAAGGCACCGGAGCCTCCCTTTGAATATCAAGGCTTTATTACTAATTGGGCAATGAGAGATTCTAATGTTTTTGCAGATTTTGAAGAGAGCGCAAAAAAGGTTTCCTGGTTTTATAAAGAAGAGTCAGGCAAAGATGTCGATGGAGTTTTGGCGATTGATACGACCTTGTTCCGTCGATTACTTGATATTGTCGGGCCGATTGAAATGTCTGAATACAATATGACTGTAACTGCGGATAATTTTCTTCGTGATGTGCAATATCAAGTTGAAATTGGTTATTTTAAAAACAAAGATAATTGGTCGGAAAATCAGCCAAAGAAAATTCTTTCTGATATGCTGCCGATATTTATGGGAAAGATTTTTTCAGATAAGAACCACCAAGAAGAACTGTTTGAAGAATTGATTAAGTCAATCAGAGAAAAGCATTTTATTGCCTATTTTGAAAATTCTAAAATACAGGATCTAATATCGGGGATTGACATGGCCGGAAAAATTAAAAATACATCTGGCGATTATCTTCTGATCTCGGATGCTAATATTGGTGGTCTAAAAAGCAGTCTGAATATTGAGCAAAATTATCAACATAATGTTGCGATTGATCTTCAGGGAAACGCTGAAGAAAAATTAACCATAATTAAAAAACATAATGGTAGCTATGAATGGCCAGATGGAGAGAATAAAAATTATGTCAAAGTTTTTTTACCGCTTTCAGCTGATATAAAGAAAGTTGATCTCATTTCTGGAAACAACATTCAAAAATCTGCTGATGGACAAGCGGAATATTTTAAATCATCGGAATTTGGCAAAAGTGTTGTTGGTTTTTGGCAAAATACCTTGCCAGGAGGTGAAAGTCGCTCAGATGTTTATTATACAAGAACGGAAGCCGCCAGGCTGGGAGAAGAAGTCGTAACCTACAATATCTCACTTCAAAAACAACCTGGGGCCGAACCCTTCAATTACAATTTGAATTTGCAATATCCCGATAACTGGAGACCAATAAATGTCGAAAACTACGACGAAAATCAACACAACATCACGCTAAATTTCACAATAAAAGAAGACACGTCATTCTCTGTTAAATTTGTTCGCTCTGGGACATAATTGTTATCAGAACTAAAATTTGAACTTGTAGTATATTTTAAGTATAATGATAGTAGGTCAAAATTAAGATCTCAAATATTAGATCGGTGGGTTTTGAGGTTTTGAGTTTAAGATCAAATATTTAAGATTATTATTTTGTATTTTTATTTTTCAATATGATTAAAGAAGAAAAAAAACAATCAAGCTATGATGCCTCAAGGATTACTGTGCTTGAGGGACTTGATCCGGTTAGAAAAAGACCGGGTATGTATATTGGGGGCACAAGCGTTGACGGTCTTCACCATCTAGTTTGGGAAGTCCTTGACAATGCCATAGACGAAGCAATGGCCGGAGTCTGTGATTGCGTAAATATTATTTTAGAAGAAAATGGCAGTGTAACAATAGAAGATAATGGCCGAGGCATCCCGGTTGACAAGCATAAACAAACTGGAAAATCAGCGTTAGAAACAGTTATGACCGTACTTCACGCCGGAGGGAAATTTGGCAGTGATTCTTACAAAGTGTCTGGTGGCCTGCACGGTGTTGGTGTATCGGTTGTAAACGCTTTATCTGAAACCGTCTATGTTGAAGTTAAGAAAGATGGGAAACTATACCGCCAGGATTATCAAAGAGGGAAAAGCACGGGGGAGGTTAGAGTTATTGGCGAGTCAAACTCTTCTGGTACAACAGTTAATTTTATGCCTGATTCTGAAATATTTCCGATAATCGAATTTGATTTCAACACGATCGTAAATCATTGTCGTCAGCAGGCATACCTGACTAAAGGCTTGCGAATAAATATTAAAGATTTACGAGTTAAGGACAAGAATGCTGAAGTCAAAGAGGAAGTTAATGAAAATCAAGTATCTGATGAGCAGGATGAAAACCTGGAAGAGAAAAAAATAAAAGAGGTCGCTAGGGCTCTTAAAAAAAGCGTAATGCCGAGCATGTATTCATTTTATTTTGAGGGGGGAATAGCTTCCTACGTTCGTTATATCAATAAAGCTAAGAATGCAATCAATGAACCTCCATTTTACGTTGAAAAAGAGCAGGATGATGTCATTGTGGAGGTAGCGTTAGCATATACAGATGACTTTAAAGAGCACACCTATACATTTGCTAACAATATTTATACCCCTGAAGGCGGGATGCACCTTACTGGTTTTCGTTCTTCTCTAACTCGGGCTATTAACGATTATCTGAAAAAAAGCGGTATAACAAACGGTAACGACAAAAAAGCTCTGGTTTTAACCGGTGATGATGTTCGAGAAGGCCTGACAGCAATTATCTCTGTAAAGTTATCTGATCCCCAATTTGAAGGTCAAACAAAAGCAAAATTAGGCAATCCGGAGATCAGAACGATTGTTGAATCTGTTACATCAAATTCGCTTACTGCCTATCTAGATGAAAACCCCAATGAAGCCAGAAGGCTAATAGAAAAATGTATGCTTTCGGCTAAAGCCAGATTGGCAGCGAGGGCAGCCAGAGAAACTGTAATAAGAAAAGGTGCTCTTGATGGCATGACTTTGCCAGGTAAACTAGCTGACTGTTCCGAACGTAATCCAGATAAGACTGAGCTTTATATTGTCGAGGGTGATTCAGCTGGTGGTTCAACAAAACAGGGGAGAGACAGAAGTTTTCAAGCGGTTTTACCCCTTCGCGGGAAGATTTTAAATGTCGAACGCGCTCGATTGGATCGAATGCTAACATCTGATGAGATTAAAGCTTTGATAGTTGCACTTGGAATCGGTATTGGCGAAGAGATTGAGTACAGCAAACTGCGCTACAGCCGAATTATTATCATGACTGATGCTGACGTTGATGGTGCTCACATTCGCACATTACTTCTAACCTTCTTTTACAGAAATTATCCACAGCTTTTTGATAATGGGAATATTTATATTGCCCAGCCGCCACTCTACTCTGTTACTAGCGGCAAAACAATTCATTGGGCCTATTCTGATCGCCAAAGGGATGAAATGGTGTCGGAAATCAAAAAAAATTCACCTTCTGCCTCGGTTTCAATTCAGCGATATAAGGGTCTTGGTGAAATGAACCCGACACAACTTTGGGAGACGACAATGGATCCAGCCAGGCGCACACTGCTAAAGGTCAATGTTCCTGGTGATGAAAAAACTGATGAAATTTTTACCACTCTCATGGGTGACGAGGTGCTTCCGCGAAAAAGATTTATTCAAACCCATGCCAAGAGCGTCAAAAATTTGGATATTTAATTTTTTGGGAGGATTTTGATGGATAAAAATCTAAATATTTGCCCGAAATGTGGATATCAAGAGCAAAATAAAGAATTTATTAAGTGTAAAAACTGTGAATTTGTCCCTGGAAATACCCAGGAAAAATGGAAACCGATGAATCTTGGCAAACAACATGGTAAGCCGAAAGCCAATTGCGACGGCAAAAAATAAGGACACAAGGAATTTGATAAAAATGACGCAAGAAGACAAAGAAAAAGAAAATATATCTGATATAGAAGAAGAAAAAGTGGAATCAGGTGTTGAAGAGGAAATTTCTACTGATTTGCCAGAAGCGACAGACGAGCTGGATAATTTTGTTGATACCAATATTGGTAAGCTTGCTGCTCGAAATATTCAGGACGAGATGGAAGAATCGTATTTGGATTATGCGATGAGCGTAATTGTTGCTAGAGCGCTACCTGACGTTCGTGATGGTATGAAACCTGTACACAGGCGAGTGCTTTACGCAATGCACGATATTGGTTTAAAATCAGGCTCAAAATATCGAAAATCAGCGACAGTTGTTGGTGAAGTTTTAGGTAAATATCATCCACACGGTGACGTTGCTGTCTATGATTCTATGGTTCGGATGGCACAGGATTTCTCAATGCGCTACCCACTTGTTGATGGTCAGGGTAACTTTGGTTCTATGGATGGTGATTCAGCCGCGGCGATGCGTTATACCGAAGCGAGAATGACGGCTATTGCTGAAGAGATGCTTGCAGATATTGACAAAGATACTGTTAATTTTGTTGATAACTATGACGGAAGCCGTCAAGAACCCAGTGTTTT
>JAQVAO010000014.1 GCA_028690755.1 Patescibacteria group bacterium
GAGAAAGTGATGGCAAATTTTCGAGCAAAAAAATTTGACATTTTAGTGTCTACCTCGGTGGTCGAGGTTGGAGTCGATATTCCTGAGGCGACCATTATGATGATTGAAAACGCCGATCGTTTTGGTCTCGCCCAACTTCACCAATTCCGTGGTCGTGTCGGCCGATCTGATTTACAGTCGTATTGCCTTCTCTTCTCATCATCGATGAGCGAAAATGCTCGCAAGCGGCTGAAGTATA
This sequence comes from Patescibacteria group bacterium, assembly GCA_028690755.1. GTDB lineage: Bacteria > Patescibacteriota > UBA1384 > XYA2-FULL-43-10 > CAINNR01 > JAQVAO01. The sequence continues at coordinate 239 of JAQVAO010000014.1, forward strand.
TGGAAAATATTCATTCTGGTTTTGAGCTAGCAGAAAAGGATCTAAAACTGCGAGGCCCAGGGGTTTTGTATGGCTACAAGCAGTCTGGTTTCTGGGATTTCCAGTTCGCCAGTTTGAATGATAAAATAATGATAGAGAAAGCGACAGAAGCGGCCAAGACAGTCATTGGCGAAATTGAAAAATATCCACTGATATTAAAGAAGATTAGTGATAGGTCGAAACATCTTGAATAACTTGAATCATAAATGATTTGAGATGAAAGATTTATTTGAAAAATACAGCAATTGGATCGGACTTGGACTGATAACTTTATCGCTCATTGGTGGGGCGTTATTAATAATGAAAAAAGGTACTCTGGCGGGGGAATCGAACAAAAATTCGCTGATGGAAGAAAAAAATCAAAAAATCTCTGAACTTGAAAATAAAATTACTGATTTAGAAGGCCAAATTGAACAGTTAAAATCTGCCACACCGTCTGCGGATTCACAACCGGCGACTTCCCCATCTCCGTCGGCATCTCTGGCGCCTACTCCAAGTCAAGCTGCCGGCAAGATTAATATTAATACTGCAACTGTCGTTCAGCTTGACTCGCTGCCAGGTATTGGCCCGGTCTACGCCCAGCGGATAATTGATTACCGAACTGCTAATGGCCCTTTCACCTCAATAGACCAGGTACAGAATGTAAAAGGTATAGGCCCGAAGACTTTGGAAAAATTTCGTGATCTAGTGACGATTTAGTCTGGACATTTTGGACAATAACGGGTACAATTTTGCTGTTTGGGCGTATGGTGGAATTGGTAGACACGCATGCCTTAGGAGCATGTGGAGTAAAATCCATGGGGGTTCGAGTCCCTCTACGCCCACCAGACCAAGAAACTAATTTGTTTAGTTGTTTGGTCTGGTAAGTTAGATAGTTTGGGGACGAGAAAGCCGGAGGCGCGACCGGCGCCGAGGCGGGGTCGAGCGATCAGCCAGCAGGCGGATACGCGTGACCGAGTCCCCCTACGCCCACCAATTTGAGAAAAAAACTGGATTTATTCCAGTTTTTGTTATAATAAATGCATGGACGATAGTGTTTTGTCTGACAACGATCTCGATGAGATCGATGACGAGTATTACGAAAAACTGGAAGAAGAGCTACTTGAAGAAGCCGACAAATCAGACCACAAAGAGATGCCGGTTTCCGGCAGAAGTGTTTTTGAGATTGAGCGCCTGAAAAGAAAGAAGCAAGAAGATAGAGATAGAGATTAGTAATCCATAGTTATAGTATCCCTCGTGCTTTTTTCTTCTAAATTTGTGAGCCGTGTGTTTCTGGCTCTTTTTATTTAGTCCCTTAGATGTTATAATTTTTGCCAATGAAAAAAGAGCGGAAAATTATTTGTATTATTGGTCCGACGGCCAGTGGAAAAACCGGCTGGGGAGTTTCTGTTGCCAGGAAGTTCAATGGTGAGATTATTTCAGCTGATTCTAGGCAGGTTTACCGTGGTTTAGATATTGGCACAGGTAAAGATCTCGAGGACTATAGTGATGTCAAATATCATTTAATTGACATTTGTGAACCGGGCGTATATTTTACGGTGTTTGATTGGCTTGAGCGCGCCAGAGAAGTTATTGAAGATATTTTTACTCGTGGCAAAACACCTATTATTGTTGGAGGGACAGGGCTATATGTTCAAGCATTGATCGAAGGATTTGAGCTAAAATTCGAAAGTCAAAAGTCGAAAGTCAAAAGATATCGGAGGGAGGAATTGGAATCTAAGTCGCTAGAAGAATTGCAAAAAATCATTTTTAAATTGAAAATTGTAAATTCTAAATTGGATATGAATAATCCTCATCGAATAATCCGGGCAATTGAGAAAGTCCAGTCCGGTGAAATTGCTAATAAAAAGAAACCGGATTTTCAAGCATTGCAAATTGCTATCGATCTACCACGTGATGTTTTATATGATCGAATAGATCAAAGAGTTGAAGAGCGTTTTGAACAGGGAATGCTGGAAGAGGTAAAAAGCTTGATTGCCTCTGGAGTTGATAAAAAATGGTTGCTTGGTTTGGGGCTTGAGTATCGAATTATTGGCAGATATGTACTAGGTGAAAGTAGCCAAAGCTTTGATAAAATGAAACAGGAACTCAAATACAAAATTCATGCTTTTGCTCGCCGGCAACTAACATGGTTTCGCCGTTTTCCAGAGATTGTCTGGTGCAACGATTTAAAATCGGCTGAAGAAGAAATTAAAAATTTTCTGTTATAATTGATTTGTGAAAATTGCCAAGGTTAAAAGTTGTGCAGTTTTTGGGCTGGATGCTTATCCAGTCGAAGTTGAAGTCGATATTGGACGGGGGCTCCCGTCTTTTTCAATAGTCGGGTTGCCCGACAAGGCAATTGACGAATCAAAGGATCGTGTTCGTAGTGCGATAAAAAACTCTGGCTTGTTTTTCCCCGACAAGCGTTTGACGGTCAACTTGGCCCCCGCGGATATTAAAAAAGAGGGCCCGACCTACGATCTGCCGATCGCTGTCTCGATTCTTTTGGCCGGTGAGCAAATTTCTGATGAGTCAATTAGCAGCGATGATATATTTATCGGCGAACTTTCTTTATCGGGCGAATTGCGCGCGGTTTCTGGGATATTACCGATGATAATGGCAGCAAAGGAATGGAAAGCAAAGAGAGTTTTTATCCCAGTTGATAATTCAAAAGAAGCCGAGCTAATAAGCGGTCTGGATATCTATTCGGTTAGATCACTTGAAGAACTCGTAAACTTCTTGCGTGGCGAGATTGAAATTAAACCGATCGAAAAAACTGGTATTGTCGAAGCTGATGAGATAATTTCTGAATATGATTTTGCTTTTGTTGCCGGGCAGGAAAATGCTAAACGGGCGCTTGAAATTGCTGCTGCCGGCTCCCATAATGTGCTTTTGTCTGGCCCGCCGGGTTCTGGCAAAACTCTTTTGGCCAGAAGTCTGCCGACAATTTTACCACCGATGGAGGAAGACGAGATTCTGGAGAGCTCAAAAATTTACAGTGTTGCTGGGCTACTTCACCGCGGAGATCTGGGGATAGTGAGTAAAAGGCCGTTTCGGTCGCCACATCACACAACTTCTTCGGTTGCGATGGTTGGTGGTGGCACTTGGCCAAGACCGGGTGAGATCTCCCTGTCGCATCGCGGGGTCTTATTTCTTGACGAATTTCCAGAATTTCCCCGAAGCGTTCTTGAGGCTCTGCGCCAACCGTTAGAAGATGGTTTGGTCACTGTTTCTCGCGCTCAAGGCTCAATAAGTTTTCCGGCGCAATTTATACTACTTGCGGCTCAAAATCCCTGTCCGTGTGGTTATCTGGGGTCCGATTATCGTGAGTGCATTTGTAGCCCAACACAAATTATTAAATATCAAAAAAAAGTTTCCGGCCCGCTTTTGGATCGAATTGATATGTATGTTGAGGTTCCAAGGGTAAAGATTGAAAAATTATCGGCAACCGTCAAAGCGGAACCAAGCAAAACTGTGAGATCTAGAGTGATGATGGCAAAAAAAATACAGCAGGAAAGATTCAAAGGGACTAAAATCAAGTCGAATTCTGAAATGAAAAATAATGATATTAAAAAATACTGTCAGGTTGACGAGCGAACAAAGAAGCTTCTAAATTCCGCGGTTGAAAGGCTTGGACTCTCTGCTAGGGGGTATCATCGGATTTTGAAGCTGGCGCGCTCGATATCTGACTTAGCGAACGAAAAAAATATTTCCTCCGCACATATTGCGGAGGCCTTGCAATATCGGCCAAAAGAGAAGAAAGAATATTAAACTAGCTGGTACGAATATTTAGAACTTTGATCAGCCAATCACCAAGTTTGTCGATTAGATCAGTCTGATTTTGGAGTATTTTCACACCAGCGAGAATGAGAACTAGAACAAAAACTGTGATTAAAATCATTTTAATATCTCTAGAGATCAATTTCTTAGTTGACGCATCAATAGTACTTGCGCTTATCGTCTCGTTTGTTTTTTCCTCATCTTTAGTATCTATCTCTTGAAAATCTAAATTTTTCTCAGGTGCAGAATATTGCTGGACTTTCTTTTGAATCTTTTCTTTTCTCTTTTTATTGCGATTTCTTTTGCTCATAAAGATTGTATAAATTTATATGGAGCGGGAAACGGGACTTGAACCCGCGACCTCATCCTTGGCAAGGACGCGCTCTACCACTGAGCTACTCCCGCGTAATTACACTAAAAAACTTATCATTTTTTTGCCTTGTTGTAAAGAATTAATTCTTGTTGATTGACTAAATTTTAATTTAAAAACCCGCGGTCTAGTAGACGCGGGTCGGTGCTTCGGTTATCTCTCCAAGCGCTTGAAGTCGGCGCTGGTTGATCACCTCAAGAGTGATCCTTTTCCAGAGCGGAATCGGCTCAATTGATGGTACCCAGATGGAGGGGATACCGAGATGATTGGCTCCGAGGATGTCGGTGCCGAATTGGTCACCAACCATCAGCGTGTTATCTAGGGTAGCGCCATCCATCTCTGACATCGCTATCTCCAGCGCTTTGGGGTTCGGTTTCGTTGGATGTGGCCAGTAGTGGGCGACATACTGACACTCAAGGATTTCGGCTAGCTTCTCGATCCGTCTGGCCATGAACCACAATTGAGCGTTTGAGGTCAGACAGATCTCCCAGCCGTTGTCTTTGGCGACTCGCAGGTTTTGTGCGATCTCTTCCGGCACAATCATCGAGCAGATTCTGCTAGTTGTACCATCGACATCGAGCAACAACTTAGAAAGTCCTTGTTCTCGCAGCGCTTCGAAGTCAATCGAGGCGACGCTGCGAGCCTGGTAAGTCGGGCGGAACCTTTCGATGCTTTGGGCCAACAGAATCACCCCTTCTGGGTTTTTGTTGTGCTGCAAGGAATAATATTAACAGATTTAGGTCATTTTGTAAACGCTTTTCAGCTACTAACATTTACAAATTCTTCGTATTAGGGTAGTATTTTCATATGACTGTGGCTTCCGGCCTCGTGGCGGAGTGGTTACGCAGCGGTCTGCAAAACCGCGTACGCCGGTTCAATTCCGGCCGAGGCCTCCACTCATCAATTAGATTGATTTGGTGTAAACTCTCGTTTACTCTGAGTGCAGTAAAGAGCCGATGTAGCTCAGTGGTAGAGCAGTGGACTGAAAATCCTCGTGTCGCCAGTTCGATTCTGGCCATCGGCACCATTACCATTTTTTAAAAATTAAAAATGACTGAAAGCTATTTTCAAATTTTACAAATTATTTTCGCGATTTTGGTGGTAATTTTAATATTATTGCAACAGCAAGGAAGCGGACTCGGTTCTGCTTTTGGTGGCGAGGGGAATTACTATCGTTCGAAAAGAGGATTGGAAAAGGTATTTTTTTATTTAACCATAGTGTTAATTGTGCTTTTTGCGGCCTCGGTCATAGTCCCCCTGTTTTTGAACTAATCTCCAGAGGAGAAAATGTCTAACATCAACGATTTTTGGGGGTCGGCAAAAGAGAGATTGAAGCCGAAAAGAAAAATTTCAATTCGACCGAAAATTGATTACAAAAATAAAATTCTCCCTGTTTTAAGCCGATTTTCCAGCTGGTTAAAATATTTTATTGTTCGCATTTCCCGCTTACCATTTGTTCTTAGTCGCAGAGATAGATTGATAGTTTTAGTGTTATTTGTTGTGCTTTCAGGATTGATTGGCTACCGTTTTTATCGGGAGTATTTAATTAAAACTGAAATTGTGCCAGCTATTGGCGGAACTTTTGAAGAGATTCTTATTGGTGAGGCGAACTATTTAAACCCGATTTTGGCAAAAAATGACACTGACAGGATTATTAACGGTTTGATTTACTCTGGCCTAACAAAAATTGACAACTCGGGGAATATTGCACCGGATTTGGCTACCAATTGGGAAATTACTGATGAAAATAAAACTTATACTTTTCATCTTCGCGATGATGTAAATTGGCACGACGGGATGAAACTTTCGGCAAATGATGTGGCCTACACAATCGAGGAAATTAAAGATCAAAATATTAAAAGTCCTTATTTTCAGGCTTGGGAAGACGTAAAAGTTGAAACGCCTGATGATTTGACAGTGGTTTTTCGCTTAGACAATCCATACGGGCCGTTCATTTATAATACTTTGGTCGGAATTATCCCAGCGCATGTCGATAGCTCAACAATCTCATCGTCTCCAATTGGTACCGGTCCATTTAAATTTTCAAAAGCAGTTTCAGATAAAAACAAAAAAATTCAAGAGGTACTGTTGGTTAGGAATGACAATTATTGGTTAGATAAATATTATTTGAAAAACATCAAATATCATATTGTTCCAGATGAAAAAAACGCTGAAAAGAAATTTCGATCCAAAAATATCTCTGCGGTTGCAAATTTGCGAGTAGAGGGGGAGGGAGTTAAGAGCCACTCTTTCCCGACCTCGCGTCATTTTGCTTTGTTGTTTAACCTGACTTCCGAAAAATTTAAAGATGAAGCTTTGAGAAAAAAAATTAAATCTGAAGAAAATTTTGATCCAAAATTTGAAATGTCTTTGACAGTATTGGACAGACCGCTCTATATTGCTCAAGCCGAAGAGATTAAAAATAATTTTCTCAGTCGGGGTATTGAAGTAAAAATTGATAGGCGTTCGCCAATTGAGTTTCAAACAATTATTGAGAAAAGGCAGTTTGAGTCTATGCTTTATGGTTTTGATCCTGGGTATGATCGTGACCCATACCCATTTTGGCACACAAGCGAAATAAATGGAGGAATGAATTACTCCGGTTTTTCAGAGAAAAATGCTGATATTCTTCTCGAAGATGCAAGGATGACTGTTGACCCAGCGATTAGAAACCAAAAATATGATGAATTTATGAATATTATTAACGAAAAAGTACCTGCCATTTTTTATCAAAATCAAGATTTTATTTTTTCTGTCAAAGCTACGGTAAAGGGAATCGAAAAAATTGACGGTGACGAACCCTGGGATCATCTAAATTCAATTCGAGACTGGTATATTAAAACCAAGAGAGTAAAGCCATAGGCCGCTTCGCGGGAATTTCTAAATCCTAAACCCTAATTTCTAAACAAATTTCTAAAATTTAAATATCAAAATGGGCGAATGGTGGAATTGGTAGACACGCAGCGTTCAGAACGCTGTGGCCGCAAGGTCGTGGAGGTTCAAGTCCTCTTTCGCCCACCAAATTTTAGAAAAGTAATAGGACTTGAAAGCCGGAGGCGCGACTGGCGCTGAGGCGGGGTCGACGAATTCGCCAGCAGGCGAATATCGGTGACCAAGTCCTCTTTCGCCCACCAAGCTTTACATTTAAATTGAATTTTGTTAAGATACAGACAATAAAATCATTAAACTAGCTTGAATAAGAATAATTATTATCTCGGGCTAGTTCCGGGATTTTTTGTTCGGGCGATTAGCTCAGCTGGTTAGAGCGCCTCGTTTACACCGAGGAGGTCGCGGGTTCGATCCCCCCATCGCCCACCATGCCGAGGTGGTGGAATTGGTAGACACGCAGCCTTGAGGTGGCTGTGCCCGCAAGGGCGTGGAGGTTCAAGTCCTCTCTTCGGCACCAAGATTAAAAAGTAAATAGGACTTGAAAGCCGGAGTCCGCCACGGCGGACGAGGCGGGGTCGACGAATTCGCCAGCAGGCGAATATCGGTGGCCAAGTCCTCTCTTCGGCACCATTAATTTGATTATGCCAGATAACTTTTTTACAACTGAATACCTTTTTGCGACAGTCGCGCCGACAAACAAGATCACCTTTTTTGTCATTCTTAGTGCTTTTGTTGTTTTTATTGTTTTGGCATATTTGACTAGCATTAGTAAAAAAATGCACAAGCAGCTTAAGGCCTGGGTTTTTAACTATTTTTTAACTCTTGGCATAATAGGCGTGATAATTTCATTTTTCCGTTCGCAAAGTATACCTTATATTGGAAGCAGATTTGCGATGTTGGTAGTTATTTTCATGGCGATTATCTGGTATTTTGCGATTGTTTTTTACACACTGTTTAAAATGCCCAGCGAAGTAAAAATGACTAAAAACGAAGAAACTTATCAGAAATATTTACCGAAGAAAAAAAATAAATGATTTTTTTAGAAAGGAATAATTAAGATGGCAGAAGAAAAGAAAAAGGCAGTTAAGAGGGTTGAAGAAACCGAACAAAAAGAAGAAGTGGTAAAAAAAGAGAAAACAAAAAAAGAAAATGTTGATTCAATGGAGAGTCTAATTGAAAAGGCTGGTGATTCGCTGCTCCCGTATCGCGAGGGCGAGATTGTCGATGCCAAAGTTTTGTCCGTGAGTCGTAACAAAATTTGGGTTGATGTCCAAGGATTATCTTTGGGTTATGTGCCGGAAAAAGAGATAACGCTAAACTCTGATATAAAAGTTGGCGATACGATAACTTCCTATGTTATCTTGCTCGAAGACGAAGATGGTAATGTGGTCTTGTCTTTGAAGCGGGCTGATCGAGAAAAATACTGGAAAGATATGGAAGAGAGATACAAAACTGGTGAGCCAGTCGAGATTACTGTAAACGAGGCTAATAAAGGTGGCTTGATTTCAGAGATCGGTGGAATACCAGGATTTTTGCCTGTTTCTCAGCTCTCTCCTGAACACTATCCAAGAGTCAGTGGTGGTGATCGCGAAGAGATTCTTTCCAGGCTCTCTAAATTGATTGGTGAAAAAATTTATGTCAAAGTAATAAATTGCGATAAAGCAAGCAATAAGTTGATCTTTTCGGAAAAAGCCGTTGACGCTGAAAAATTAGCTTCAAAGATAGAAAAATATAAAGTTGGTGATGCCGTAGAGGGCAAAATTTCTGGTATCGTTGATTTCGGTCTCTTTGTAAAAATTGATCCTTTAGTCGAAGGTTCAGTTCATATTTCTGAGGTTTCTTGGTCAAGAATTTCCGAC
>JAQVAO010000015.1 GCA_028690755.1 Patescibacteria group bacterium
CGACGACGACGCGGAAAAGCTCGAGGAAAAACTTGAAGATGATAGCGAGGAAAAATAGCTAGATTTTCGAATAAGTTATTTATAAGATATCACTGAAAATGGATCCAAATATATTTCAAAAATTTTCTGAAAATCTGAAAAAAATCCTCATACTGGCGGAAAAAATCGCCAAAGATTCCGGTAGGCAGATGGACAGTGAGGATATGCTTTTGGCGTTGGCGACAATCAAAGGCACCTTAGCCTATGATATTTTGGCCAACTTTGATATTAACCCGGAGCGATTACAGATTGTGGTTAAGCTGATAACCAGTACTAACAGAGAGGTTAAAAAAGGCGGATTGACCAAAGATGCTAGAGAGGTGATACAATCATCGGTTTTAATTGCCAACAAATTCCGCCACCTTTTGATTGATGCTGAGCATTTGCTTTTGGCCCTAGTATCACGTAAGGAGCTAAATTCTTATAGCGTTATTGAGAGGATAGGTGTTAGTCCAGAAAAGATCAAATATCAGGTGGAGTCAATTTTTAATGAAATATCTCGGGTCACGAACGCTAAAAGAAATCCGCAATTTAACGGTCTAAATCCGGATGGTGAAATCAATTTTGATGAACCGGTATACGATGTTGACAATGGCGGGAAAACAGCTGTCAAGGAGGAAGAAAAAACTCTGATTGAGCAATTTACCTCCAATCTGACTGATCTGGCGAAGAAGGGTAAGCTCGATCCGCTTATCGGTCGAGAAAATGAGATCGCCAGATTAATTCAGGTTCTTTCGCGGCGAACAAAAAACAATCCACTTTTGATCGGTGAGCCCGGCGTCGGGAAAACGGCGATAATTGAAGGGCTGGCGCAAAGAATTGTCGAAGGATCGGTGCCAAATAATTTGATGGGGACAACTGTTTTGTCTCTCGATATTGCCTCGCTTCTGGCCGGCACAATCTATCGCGGACAATTTGAAGCTCGGTTGAAAAAACTCTTAGCCGAGATCAAGACTCACGGTAAAAACATCTTGTTCATCGATGAAATACATACTACTGTTGGCACCGGATCTGCCGAGGGATCGCTGGACACAGCAAATATTTTGAAGCCGCTAATCTCTCGCGGAGAGATCAGGGTAATTGGGGCAACAACATTTGACGAGTATAAAAAGCATCTGGAAAAAGACCCGGCATACGAGAGAAGATTCCAGTCGATAAAAATCGACCAGACAAGTAAATCCGAGACGTTAAAAATTTTAGCTGGCCTAAAGAAAAGCTACGAAAAACATCACGGAATTAAATTTACCCCCGACTCGCTAGAATCAGCGGTCGAACTTGCTGATCGCTATATCGCTGATCGGTTTTTGCCGGATAAAGCGATAGATTTGATCGACGAGGCAGCGGCTGCAACCAATGTCGTTACCAGAAATTCACTCAAACTTAACAAACTCCAAAACGAGCTTCTGGAACTTCGCGATCAGAAAGAAGATGCGGTAAACAACGAAAACTATGAATCGGCGACCCACCTACGCGAACAGGAGTTAAAATTATCAGAAAAGATATCACAGCTAGAAAAAGAAGCCGAAAAAGATAAGAAAAAGATAATCAGTGATGAAGATATCGCCAAAGTCGTCTCAAAGTGGACCGGGATCCAGGTCGAAAACTTAACGGCAGATGAAAAACAAAAATATTCCAAGATTGAAAAATTCTTAGCAGAGAAAGTGGTCGGCCAAGACGAGGCGATTGAGAAGATTGCCAAGGCGATTAGGAGAAACCGGGTTGGGATTTCCGATCCCAAGCGTCCGATCGGGTCATTTCTTTTCCTTGGACCAACCGGCGTCGGCAAAACTCATCTAACAAAAGTTTTAGCCGAATTTCTCTTTGGCTCAGATGAAAATTTGATCAAGATCGATATGTCGGAATTTATGGAAAAACATAACGTTTCCAGACTTATCGGTGCCCCTGCCGGATATGTTGGTTATGATGATGGGGGAAAATTAACAGAATCGGTTCGACACAAACCTTATTCGATAATCCTTTTTGATGAAATTGAAAAAGCCCATCCCGAGGTCTTCAATATTCTTTTGCAGATTTTTGAAGATGGCTATCTGACAGATGCCAAAGGCAGGCGAGTCAATTTCCGCAACACTATCATAATTTTAACCTCCAATCTAGGGACTTCAGAGCTGAATAAAAGCGCGGCAATCGGTTTTAGCGCAACAGATGAAGATGAATTAAAAAAAGCGGAAAAAGATTTTGTTGAAATCAAAAAAGAAGTTTTAGAAACTGTCAAAAAGAGGCTGCGACCAGAATTTATTAACCGCCTTGATGATCTGATCGTTTTTAGACCACTGGACAAAAAATCAATCAGAAAAATAGTCAGTCTCAATATCAGAGAGCTAAAAGAGAGATTGAAAAAACAAAAAATTACTTTGAATGTTACAGCTGGAGCAAGTAGCTACCTGGTGGAAAATGGTTATTCGAAAGAGTACGGCGCTAGACCGCTCCGAAGAACGATAGCGGAAAATTTAGAGGATCAAATATCGGATGCGATTTTATCAGAAGATTTTTCAGCCGGTGATAAAATTATCGCCGACATAAAAAATAAAAAGATAGTCGTGGACAAAGCTTAAAGATAACAACCGTCGATGAAAGTAAAAAATAATCGTTCTACTCTCGAAAAAAAATTGATCAACTCAATCAAGTATTTGAGTCCCGAGGATATCGAAAAGATCAAAGCCGCTTGTGATTTTTCTGCGAGCGCACATTTTGGGCAAAAGAGAATTAGCGGAGAAGAATACATTACTCATCCGCTAAATGTAGCGATCTCGCTTGCCAACCTGTCTTCGGATTCGGAAACAATCATCGCTGGACTGCTTCATGATGTGGTCGAGGATACAAATTTTACCTATCAAGACATCTCAAGGGAATTTGGAGACAGAGTAGCAAAACTTGTCGACGGCGTAACAAAAATTTCGCAAATCAAGGACAAGAAAAAAATTCTAAAACTGAGCTATTTTCACGATTATTCCGAGCAAATTGATAATTATCGAAAGGTTTTGGCGGCGATGGCCGGCGATCCTCGGGTAATAATAATAAAGCTCAGTGATAGACTACATAACGCCCAAACCCTAAGCTGGCTTTCGGGGGAGAAAAAAATCTTTTATGCCTTAGAGACTATTGAGATTTATGCCGCGGTAGCTGATCGCTTGGGAATGGGGGAGATACATGGTCAACTTTGTGATTTGAGTTTTCCTCATGCTTATCCGGATGAATACAAAAAATTTATTGAGATAATAAGACCGATTCAGAAAATTCGCCAACAAAATGTCGAAGATGTGATCACAGAGGTCAATCTATTGTTAAAAAACGAATCAATAGGGGCAGAGATAAACGGACGAGTAAAACGCGATTATTCACTTTATAAAAAATTGCAAACTTACAACTTTGACTTGGCAAAAATATATGACTTTATCGCTGTTCGGATAATTGTTGATTCGCTTTCTGATTGTTATAAAACACTAGGAATTATCCATGCCAACTATCAACCGATAGAACACAAAATCACTGATTACATCGCTAGACCAAAAGAAAACGGTTATCAGTCACTTCATACTGTAGTTAAAAAAGATGGTTTTGTTTTTGAAGTTCAGATTAGAACCGATGAAATGCACCAAAACGCTGAATATGGTATCGCCGCACATTGGAAATACAAAGATAGTGAATATAAAAACAATCGACCAAATATCAAAAGTGAACTAAACTGGCTCGAAGAGATAAGCCAAAGTATTTCAAATGGTTACAAGCTAACAAACGGAAAAAAGTTTTTTTCCAGCAAGGTTTTTGTTTTTTCTCCCAACGGCAAAATTTTTGAATTACCAGCAAATTCTACCCCAATTGATTTTGCCTTTCTTGTTCATACCGATATCGGACTGTCATGCACCGGAGCAAAAATCAACGGTAAATTGTTGCCTCTCGATACTAAACTAAAAACCGGTGATGTTGTTGAAATTATTAAAAGTGATAAGCCAAAACCCTCAAGAGATTGGCTAAATTTTGTTCAAACAACTCAGGCAAAAAACAAAATAAAAAACTTTTTCTTTAATTTGGAAAAACCGAGGTTAATTAAAGATGGACAAAAAAAGGTTGCCGATGAATTAGCACGACTTGGGCTACCTCAACTAACAGAATCAAATTTCAATAAATACTCCCTAAGGATTAATCAATCTAGATTACCATATGAAAATATTGATTCCGTTTTCGCCTCGATAGCAAAAAATGATCAATCAATTATCGATTTTTTGCGAGTGATTTTGGATGATCAAGAGATCGGCAAAGACGAAAAAATCTCCAAATACACCCCCAAAGGTTCCATCTCCCTTGGCATCGGCCAAGGCATACCATACAAAATTGCCAGATGCTGCAAGCCAAAGATATCTGACGACATAATCGGCTACATTACCTTGCAACAAAAGATTACAGTGCACAAAAAAAGTTGTGCTGAAACGAAAAAATTTTCTAAGCAGAGGATTATCTCTGCCAAGTGGCAGTAATTTGATTTTTGGCAAGAACTCTGATAAATTCTGTGAAGGCGAGGAATAAATATGAATCAAGAAACAGGATTGCAAAAACCAAGAGGGACTAAAGATATATTGCCTGATGATCAACCATATTGGCAATATGTTTTAGATTGCGCCAAAAATGTTGTACTCGGGCTTGGGTTTCGTCAGATCAATACACCGCTTTATGAGGATAAAAGAATTTTTGAGAGAGGTGTCGGAGAGGGGACTGATATCGTAGAAAAAGAGATTTTTTTAATCGAGAGCGCCAATTCAAGCGATGGCGAAATTGATGATGTCCAATACGCACTCCGGCCAGAAGGCACAGCAGGAGTGACGAGATCATATATTGAAAATGGAATGAGTTCGTGGCCCCAGCCGGTTAGACTTTTCTATACCGGGCCGATGTATCGACGCGAACGACCACAAAAGGGCCGCTATCGTGAACACCGGCAATTCGGTGTTGAAATATTTGGCGACTCTTCAGCCAAATCCGACTATTTGTCGATAATGTCGGCGTACGAAATATTAACAAAACTCGGTTTTTCTAAATTAGCGGTAGCAATTAATTCTATCGGCTGCCCGGATTGTCGACCAAAATATTTGCTGAAGCTGAAAAAATATTATTCTGACAAATTGGATAAGGTTTGTGATGATTGTAGGCGAAGATATGATCAAAAGCCCCTGCGACTTCTTGACTGCAAAAACGACGGCTGTCGAAAAATTGCCGAGGGCGCACCGCAAATTTTAGATAAGCTGTGCGCGCCCTGCCGAGCACATTTTCAGCAAACACTGGAATATCTCGATGATTTTGGTATCAAATTTAACTTAGACCCAACACTAGTACGTGGTCTTGATTATTATACCCGAACCGTTTTTGAAATCTCTTCACACGAGGATAAGGAAAGAAAAACGACTCTTTGTGGTGGTGGCAGATATGATAATCTGGCCGAAGTCTTAGGAGGAAATAAAACTCCGGCAGTCGGATGGGGTATGGGACTAGATCGGGTTGTCGCTGAAATCAAGGCGAGCAAGGTAAAAATTCCCAAACTTAGAGGTGTAGAGGTGGTGATACTTGAGCTGGGAAAGACGGCAAAAAAAGTTTGCAAGAAGATTTATTCTACTTTTCGCGATCAAAACATTAATGTTTTCTATATCCCATCAAATGACACCCTAAGATCTCAACTTAAAATGGCTTCTAAGCTCGAGGCTGACTATGCCGTTATCGTCGGTCAAAGAGAAGCATTGTCAAACTCTGTGATCGTTCGTGATCTCAAACAGAGCACACAGGAAGATATGCCAATGACCAAGGCAATAAATGAAATTAAAGAAAAATACAATTCAGAAATTAAAAACTGCTGAACTTGTAGCAAAAAAAGACCTAAAGCACATCAAAGAAGGGCCGAGAAATCCGGTCTTTTTGATTTTGGACAATATCCGCTCAATGTACAATGTCGGAGCAATATTTCGAACTGCGGACGCCGCAAGAGTCGAGAAGGTATTTCTCTGCGGTATTACCGCTACGCCACCGCGAAAAGAGATCGAAAAAACCGCCCTTAAAACAATAGAGTATCTACCTTGGGAGTATCGCGATGACAGCAAAAAGCTTGTGCTGGAATTTAAAGACAGGGGAGTGCAAGTTGTCGCACTGGAGCAGACAAACATATCGGTAAGCTATAAAGAATTTGATTTTCGAAAACCGCTTGCAATCATTCTTGGTCATGAGGTCGACGGAATTTCTGACAATTTATTAAGTTTATGTGATGCCGCAGTCGAGATTCCAATGCACGGAATTGCAAATTCCCTTAACGTTTCAACTGCCTGCGGTATCATACTTTTTCATATAATTTAAATGCCAAAAATAGAAGAGATTAAAATTGAAAAATTTGCCTCACTTGGTTTTGGTTTGGGTCATCTTGACGACGGCAGAGTGGTTCTAATTAAAAAAGTTCTGCCCGGTGACGTTATTGAAGCTGAAGTTATCAAGACGAAAAAAAACCTCGCCTTCGGGTCTGTCAAGAAAATAATCAAACCATCAAAAGATCGAATAAAGCCAAGATGCCCATATTTTGACCAATGTGGTGGCTGTGATTACCAAAATATTTCATATGCCAAACAATTAGAGCTGAAGCAGGCTTTAGTCGAAGAATCATTAGTACATAACAAAGTTGAGATTAAGGCAGAAAAAATTATTCCCGGGTCGGAAAAGCAGTACTTTTACCGCAACTCTATTCGTTTTGAATTTAGACATACCAGCCAGGGTCTAAAAATTGCTCGCCACAATTATCTCGACCCCAATAGACCGGTAGTGACGGATTTTTGCTTATTGCAATCGGAATTTTCAAATAAATTTTTTGGGGAGGTGGCCGAACTTTACAATAGTCTGGGTTATCGCGGTGATGATCTCTGGCAAGTCAAAATCAGGGAGGGGCAAAAAACTGGCGAATTTATGTTCGAGATAATCACCACAACCAACTCTTTGCCTTATAAAAAAGAACTTATTGAACTAATCAAAAAACATCCGGAAATTAAAAGTGCTTTCCACACGGTTACAATAGAAAAAAATATTTATAATTTGTCCCGGCGATTAATCTTTGGCCGACCGATAATTTATGAGAAAATTGGAAAATTTAAATTTCAAATCTCCCCGGAGAGTTTTTTCCAAACAAATTCGGAGGGCGCAGAAACTTTGTATGACAAGATTAAAGAATTCGCTGATATAAAGTTTGGCGATGAAATTATTGATTTGTTTTGCGGTACTGGTTCAATTGGAATTTATTTATCAACACTGGCGAAAAAAGTAACCGGTATCGAAGTTGTGCCAGAAGCGGTTCGCGATGCTAAAGACAACGCAAAAATAAACAAAATAAATAATTGTGATTTTATCTGCTCTGATGTTTTTAAATTGAAAATCTCTGATTTCAAATTTGATAATAAAATTATCATAATCGACCCTCCGCGTGCAGGTTTATCCAAGGATTTAATCTTGTGGCTTTCGACTTTCAACTTTAAGACTCTGGTTTACGTCTCCTGCAACCCAGCAACTTTTGCTCGCGATTTAAAATATTTTTCCGAAAAGGGGATTATTGCAAAAAAAATTCAACCGATCGACATGTTTCCACAAACCCACCATGTAGAGATTATTTCCGAGCTGGTAAAATCGTCCTAACGAATTAGCTATTTTAGAAGAGAACTTTTTTTACAAAAAACATTTGACAGTGTTCGGTTTGTGTTTGGTATACTGGTATTATAATGACCGAACAAATAACAAACATTAGCAGAACAAAAACCGGACCGTTTAATGACGGCTGGATTGAATAAGGAGCAATATGGAACCGCTGACCAGAAGACAAAAAGAGATATTGGATTACATTCGCAGTTTTATTGATGAAAATGGCTATGCTCCAAGTTTTCGCGAGATAGCTTATTATTTTGAGCTTTCATCGGTCTCAACGGTGGCCGAGTACATTTCGATATTGGAAGAGAAAGGTTACCTGACAAAAGAGGCGATGGAGGCCCGTTCAATCCAGCTAACACCGGCGTTCGCGTCCGGCATCGATACTTTCGAAATCCCCCTCTCGGGAGTAATCGATGCCGGAAAACCGATCGAGGCAATCCGGACCAATGAAACTATCGATATTCCCAAAGACATGATGGGGAGGCGGACATTCGCTTTGCGAGTCCGTGGAGAATCGATGATTGATGATGGGATTTTAGACGGCGATTATGTCATTATTGAACAAGCCCAAAACCCTAGGAACGGAGAGATTGTTGTTGCTTTGATCGATAATGAAAACACAACATTAAAGAGATACTACAACGAATCTACGGCAATTAGGCTTCAGCCAGCGAACAAAACTATGCGGCCGATGCGCTTTGCCAAAGGTCGAGTTACTATACAAGGCAAAGTCAAAGGGGTAATCAGGAAATTTTAGAGATCAATAAATAAAAATTGCTTTTTGTTTTTAGCTAATATATACTATTAGTTAATTTTGGTTGATCTAATAATCAAGAATTTTGGAGGGAAAATGATTGAAGAAAAAAGAAAACTGATAAAATTTTCTAATTACAGTTTGTGTGTTACATTACCAAAATCTGTGATTACAAAATTAAAATGGGGGAAAGGAGACGTTGTCTTGATGAGAGTAAGTGAAAATACTAAAGAGATTGTGATTAGTAAAAACAAAAATACAGATAAGATATTCGATGCGAAAGAGACAAAATCAACTCAGAAAAATAAGGCTGCGACTCAAGAAAATAATAAAAAAGCTCGGTGGTAATTAGTTGCAGACCAACTAGGCCCTCTGGTAGAATGGTTGTGTAGTGCTACAGGACGCCAGGTAGTAGAAATTTGACAGTTGTTTTGTGCTTTCTTTGTCAAATAAGTCGTGACGTTAGACATGAAACCTGGTAATAAATTTTGAAAGAGAATTTGGCAACAACTCTAGAAAGCA
>JAQVAO010000016.1 GCA_028690755.1 Patescibacteria group bacterium
GACCATCTGCAATTGGTTTAACCCATCGAAGTCGCTCTTCTTTTACATTTTTAGGTATTTGTACACTCATGCTATTTAGCATAGAAGTTCCTCTAGAAAACCGCCATATGTCTGTGCACATTACCTAAGAGTATTGACAAATAATTAGTCCTGTGCTATAATGAGGCAGTTGTCTGTAAAAGCGGACAATTTTTGTTTTAAAAATAATACTTTCTGTGCGCAAGTGTGCTCACTCCGGTGAGTGTTGCGAACGCCAGAATAACGTACATGACCCTTCGAATTATGACCGCCTTGCGCGGGCTAAAAGAGAGGATCAATTCGTACTTTAAAAAACTGGTATCCGACAATTCACATTACACCAAAATGGCTTCTTTTGCCCTTTTCGGTGCAATCGTTCCCTTGTCGTTGATACCGGCACTTGCAACTGACAATGATAAATTTGTCAGCAAGGTTGTACTTTCCAAAAATGCCGGGATAGTGAATATCGCTGAAAAAAAACCAGTGATTGTCCCCGGTGAGTCAAAAGTACAAGCTGAAGCTAGAATGCAAGCCGAGGCTGAGTCTAGAGCTCGTGCCGAAGCCGCAAAAAAAGTTGTAACAGTTTCTGCTAGTAAAATAGTTTACAATGACCCCGCTGATTTCGATGGAATTTATCAGTCGGCTGGTGCGCAGTATGGAATTGATTGGCGTATACTAAAGGCCATTCATTATGTTGAAACTGGTTGTTCTGGTTCAACATATAAAAGAAACCCTTCTGGCGCTACCGGTCCGATGCAGTTTATTCCTTCGACTTGGAGAGCTTATGGGGTAGATGGTAATGGAGATGGCATTAAAGATATTTCTAACGTCAATGATGCCATATACGCCGCTGCCAACTATCTCAGAGCTTCCGGTGGTGAAATTAATAACTACAAAACCTCGCTTTGGTCGTACAATCCTTCAAGCAGGTATTACACCAAAGTTATGACTGTTGCAAAAAGTTTAGGATTTTAAGGAATCAAAACGCAAAAATCCCCCAGGATTATATCTCGGGGGATTTTTGTTTGGTTTTATAATTCTATTGAAGGCCGGAGTTCTGGCTTGTGTCTCTTTCAGCTAATTTTGCTCTATCCCCAAGAATCTTTGATATTTCTAGTAGTCGATTGTATTTTACAGTTCTTTCTGTGCGGCATGGTGCTCCTGATTTAATCATCCCGCCCCCTGCAGCAACAGCTAGGTCTGAAATAAAAGAGTCTTCGTTTTCACCAGAGCGGTGAGAAATCATGAATTTAATATTATTTTGTTTTGCGAAATTTATAGTGTCAATTGTCTCGGACAGAGTTCCGATTTGGTTTGGCTTAATTAAAATTGCGTTGCTCGCTTTTTGCTGTATGCCGATTTGGAGTCTTTTGATATTAGTGGTGTAAATATCATCGCCGATTATTTCCAGCCTGTTTCCGAGCTCAGCTGTCAGTCTTTGCCATCCCTTCCAATCATCCTCATCAAGTCCATCTTCGATCGATAGAATCGGGTATTTATCAACCCAAACTTTGTAATAATCAATAAGTTCATCAGTGGTAAATGTTCGATTTTCACGGTGAAGTTGATATACTCCCTGATAAAAAATTCTACTTGCCGCTGGATCAAGCGCTATAAAAACATTCTCTCCTGCAAGGTAGCCAGCCTCTTTGATCGCCATCATCAAAAGTTCCATTGCTTGCTCATTCGAAAATAGAGAGGGCGCAAAACCGCCTTCGTCTCCGACCAATGGCTGATAGTTGCGCTCAAGCAATATTTTTCCAAGGGCATGATATATTTCAGTGCCGGCCCTTAGAGATTCGGCAAAACTCACTAGGCCGACTGGGACAATCATAAATTCTTGAAAATCAGTTGATCCGACTGCGTGTTTACCACCATTTAAGATATTAAAATATGGTAAAGGGATCGTATAGTTTTCAGACTGGGTAAAATATTTAGCCAAAAATTCAAACATCTCTTTTTTTTCGCTTTTGGCTAAAGCTTCGGCGATTGAAAGCGATACAGCAAGCGTAGCATTTCCTCCAAGTTTTGATTTATTTTCGGTACCGTCTATCTCAATAATTTTTTTGTCAATTTCTCGAAAATCTGCAAATTCCAGGCCAACAATTGCTGGCGCAATAATATCGGAAATATTTTTTATCGCAGTTAAAACACCTTTGCCTTCGTAACGCTTGTCGTCTTTGTCTCGTAGCTCTAGAGCTTCGTATTTGCCGGTCGAAGCTCCTGATGGCACATAGCCAAAACCGACTGATCCGTCTTCAAGCACGACTTTTGCCTTAATAGTTGGGTTTCCGCGTGAATCAAGTACTTCGAGTGCCTCTATACTTTGTATTTTTGCCATATTCCTCCTTAAATTATTCAACTTTATAAGAAAGCCCCGGATGGATCGTCTCTATCCAAAAAGTTCCGGGGTTAAACTCAATTTCTGTTCCAGAACTTTTATCATAATATCTTGTTCTTGAGGTATCATTCTCCTTTTTCCAGGTGGCCTTGATTTCTTTGCCGTCAATGAAAATAGAGGCATCTCCGGACCCAACTAGGTCGAATATCCAGCCATTTTCGTTAATTGCGGTCACTGTCGAGCGACGATTGATCAACTGAATTATTATGTTTTTTGCTTCTATTTGAGTATTATTTTCAATGTCAACATGAGCCTTGCCAGCCATTTCTCGCAAGTAGGAGTTTTTTTCCTTGTTGTAGACGTATTTAACATTATAGCTAGCGTTTCCAAAATTGATAAAAACCGATTGAGATTCGGGTCTTGATTCAAGATCTGGCTCAGTTTTAAATTTATAACTGATAAATGTGTTGTCAGTTGTATATTTTTTGTTCGTAGCAGTTTCGTAAAGCTTGGAGGTTGATGTATACATTGTGTGTTCGGAGCTGACCTTTCTTGACCGATCTCTCCAGTATGCAGCCGAATTTACAAATTGGTCTAGGTCCAATATGCCATCAGCTTTTATTTTTTGCAGAGCGTCATAGTTTCCTCCTACATGAGCAAAATAACCGTTTAGTTCTCTGATCCAGTCGACGTAATAAGTCCTTGCAGATCGAACGGGACCAACTTTTTCTGCCCCTCGAGGAGCATAGAGAGCCAAAAATCTAGTTATTCCACCTTCAGCTATTGCTTCATAAACAACGCTGGCAGCTGATAGACCGGATTGTGGGCGAGAATCCACATGATTTTCCACAATTATGCCCAGTGGGTGCCTATTGGCATCCTCTTTGCTGATCATGGTGCCATCTAGTAGTGACGGGTAGAGTTGCTCTTTCGCCTCTTCCTTGTCGACGTCTAGAGATAAATTACCGCCAATGTCCGGTTTAAAAATGAAATAGAAACCAGTTGCCAGGGATAATATTATTATCCCGATGATAGAAATTATCGTGATTTTTCTGTTTTTAGGATTTGACCAAAATTTTTTAAACTTTTCTTTAAAAGACAACTTACCGGAAATTACATCATCAGGCATTTAATCCCTCCCCATATATTGTTAGCTATTATCTATAAGATATTATAGACTATTCTCGCTTTCTATCCAATACTTTTTTGATTGAAGATTCTTTGGCCGATGGTCTTCTTTGCTATAAGGTTTATAGTTTTTTCCAAAACCGAAATCTTTCATCATTTTTGTCGGGGCATTGCGTATATCTAGAGGTATTGGTTCGAGCCTTTTGTTTTTGACATCATCAAGCGCTGCGGCGTAAGCAGAATCAACTGCACGTGATTTTGGAGCTTTTGCGAGATAAATTGTTAGCTCTGCAATTGCGTCAGTGGCTTCTGGCATTCCCATAAAAGATATTGCTTCTCGTGTTGCCGCCGCTAATATTAAAGCTTGCGGATCAGCTAGCCCAATGTCCTCAGACGCTGCGCGCATCAATCTGCGCAAAATATATAGTGGCTCCTCGCCCGCTTTAAGCATTCTGGCTAAATAATGGAGAGAAGCGTCAACGTCTGAGGCGCGAACTGACTTATGAAGGGCTGAAATTGCATCGAAATGCCCGTCAGAAGACTTGTCATAGCGAATAAATTTGCCCTGAATTGCTTCCTCGGCATCTGCGAGAGAGATCGCAATCTTTCCGTTCTTATCCTTTCTTCCAGTCAAAACAGCCAATTCAAGTGCGTTATAAGCATCTCTGGCATCACCTTCACAGAGTTTGGCGATGTGCTTGATCGCTGTCGACTCAATTTTGATTTTTAAATTACCGAATCCCCTAGCTTTATCCTTGATTGCATTTTTCAGCAATTTTTCAATACTATCCTCACTTAATTCACGGAGGTGAAAGACTCTAGCACGAGATAATAGCGGGGCGTTAACTTGAAAAGACGGATTTTCCGTTGTTGCCCCAATTAATATTATTGTTCCATCTTCAACTGCGGGTAGGAATGCATCTTGCTGCGTTTTGTTGAAATGGTGAATTTCGTCAACAAACAGAACAGTTTTTTGCTGATGAAATTTTTTGCGATCTTTCGCCTCGTCAAGCGCTTTGCGCACATCTCCGATTCCTGAAGTCACTGCTGAGAATGGTTGGAAAAAAGATTTAGTTTTGTTAGCAATTAATCTGGCTAGAGTAGTCTTCCCCGATCCTGGAGGTCCCCAAAGAATCATCGAGAATAATTTGTCGGCTTCAATAGCTCGCCTGAGTATTTTATCCTTGGCGAGAATGTGTTCCTGCCCGATATATTCATTAAAATTAATCGGCCTCATGCGGTCAGCAAGAGGAGCCCCGGTTTTTAGGTTCTCATCAAATAGATCTGCCATTTATGGTCATATTATTGTTTGTTGTCAAGATATTTTGCGACGGAGATAGCAGCAATAGCGCCTTCACCGGCTGATATCACAATTTGTTTATAATAGGAGTTTGTCAAATCTCCAGCTGCAAAAACGCCCGGTCGGGAAGTTGAGTGGTCTTTCTTGACAATTATTTGATTTTTTTCATCCATATCAACAAAATTTTTAATAAGACCGTCCTCAACAATATATCCGATTTCAACAAAAATCCCATCGGCTTTCAGCTCGATTGTTTTGTTATCTTTTGAATACACGACTGCTTCAACATTTGTTGTACCCTTAATTTCGGATACTTTCGCTTTGGTAATAATTTCAACATTTTTTAAACTTTTGATTTTCTTAACTCTAATTTCCTCGGCAGTAAATTCATCACGCCTATGTATCAAATAAACTTTTTGGGCGATTTTTGAAAGTAAAAGCGCTGCGTCAAACGTCGAATTACCTCCACCGCTGACAACAACGGTTTTACCTTTAAAAAATGGGGCGTCACAAGTCGCACAATAAGATACTCCCTTGCCCTTAAATTCTTTTTCTCCGGGAATATTCAATCTTCTTGGCACTTTCCCAAAGGCCAAAATGAGCGAATGAGATTGATAAGTATCTTTTTGACCAAAAATTTGAAATTTATTTTCTTTTTCCTCGATCTTAGTTACTTCGTCAAAAATGATTTCTGAGCCAAATTTTTTTGCTTGATTTATAAATTTATTTGCCAGCTCTGGTCCAGAAACTAGATCAAATCCTGGGTAATTTTCTATATCCGGAGTTTTCACCACTTGTCCGCCAACATCACGCGTGATAACTAGTGTTTTTAAGAGTTGTCTGGAGGTATAAATTGCTGAAGTGATACCAGCTGGTCCGCCGCCAATAATTATTACATCATAAATCGTTTTTTCCATAATATTCCTCTAAATTTTTGCTGACTTAATAATTTTACCAACTGCGATAACATAAGCTGCTTGGCGAAAAGTAATTTTCTTTTTTTCTGATAAAGCAAAAATCTCATCAGATGCTTGCGACATTATTTTTATCAATTTTTTGTCAACTTTATCCGCACTCCAACTGCTTTGTTTCAAATTTTGTAACCATTCGAAATAACTGACGGTAACTCCACCTGCGTTTGTAAGTATATCGGGCAGGATCTTGATTTTTTTTGCCGATAATTTTATCAGCTTCTGGAGTCGTTGGTCCGTTTGCCAGTTCGAGAATTACTTTGCAATTAATTTGTTTTGCATTTTTCTCAGTTATCACATTTTCCAGCGCTGCCAGAGCTAAAAGGTCTACATCAAGCTGAATCATTTTTTCGTTACTGATAATTTTGACATTTGGGATATTAGCAATCCTGCCGAATTTTTTCTTCAGCCCTGATATTTTATTTGGATCGATTCCCGAAGGATCGTAAATTGCGCCTGAAGAATCAGATATCGCAATAATTTTTAATCCTTGTTTGTAAAGCAATTTGGCAATATTTTCACCAGCATTTCCAAAGCCTTGGATCGCTACTGTTTCAATCGGAAATTTATACTTTTTAATCAGTTGATTTAAAACAATCTGCGCTCCCCTAGCGGTTGCCGTGTCGCGGCCGAGAGAGCCACCGTTCTTTATTGATTTGCCTGTAACAACAGCTGGAGTTTTTTTGCCGACAATTTTTGAATATTCATCGTAAAACCAGTCAATTATTTTGGGATTGGTATTAACATCTGGTGCTGGAATATCAATTTTGGGGCCGACGAAATTATAAACCTGTCTGGCAAATGATCGGGTTAGTTTTTCTAACTCTTTTTCTGAGAGTTCTTTAACATCAACTTCGATACCACCTTTACCCCCACCATATGGAATATCGACGACAGCGCACTTCATCGACATCCATGTCGCTAGCGCTTTTACCTCGTCTAAATTAGTTTCCGGATGAAATCGTAGTCCCCCTTTGTATGGTCCGCGAAAATTGTTGTGCTGGATCCTGAATCCCTTAAATGTCTTCAGCTTGCCGTTGTCCATCCGAACTGGGATATTTACCTCGACTATTTTTTCCGGTTTCTTTATGTATTCGGCTAACTCTTTGTTCAAATCCCCTATTTTTACCGCTTCGTCAATCACCTGTATTGCACTGGTGAAAGGGTTTTTGTTCATGATATATCTCCAATTAAATTTAATCCGGTATCAGAATCATATTTTCGGATAATCTTTTTTTCAAGTGGTCGAAATATTATTTCGCACGTACCGGAAACTTCTAAATTATCAACATGTCCACCAATGCAGTCCATGTCCTTATTTGACAGAGTAATGTGGCAGTGAAGAGCGATTTCGCCATCTTTTGTGCCAACATTTCCAGTAATATTAGTAATTTCAAACGGTCCCTGAACATCTCTAAAAATATACTCTTTATTCTCGAGATCGTAAATTGCTAGTTTTGCCTTACTGGCGGCACCGAGTCCAGTAAACCAAGCAGAAACAATTTTATTTTTTTGACAATATTTTTTTATTGATGATATTAGTTCGTCTCCACGCTTCAAAATTAATAGTTGATTTTGGTTCATATTTTTATCTTAATAATTAAAAATTCAAATATTATTAAAAGTATTTTTAATAAAGTTTTTAAGGCCGGAATTGTTGCAGGAATAAATATGATAATAGCAACTATCCAAATGATATTGCCTTTAATAAAATTGTAGATCGAGTATGCCAAAGCTAGCAACACAAATAAAGACAAAAAACCGGCATATGTCGGTGACATCGTCGAGAGCAATTTATCATAGTATGAAAATATCGTGTTTATGACTTCCATGCTAAAATTTTAGCTTTTACCAGCGACCACTACCAGATCATACAAGCTGCCAGTCACAGTGTTGCTTTCTTCTAGTAAGACCGAATAGCTATCTTCGAGTGCCTGCTTGACTAAGTTGGCCTCAGCTTCTTTGCCGGTTTTGAAATATATATAAGTTTTTTGATAGTTAAATGAACTAGCGTTTCCGGTATATTTTATTGTAAAGCCGTCGGCTATCAGTATATCAGAAGCAGTTTTTGCCGCTAGTTTAATGCCTGATCCGTTTAAAACGGAAATCGATATCTGAGATTTGTCTATTGCTGTCGGCTGGCTAGTTTCCTCCTCTGTTTTTTCTGTATTTTTGTTATCAATATTGCTTTCTGTGTTTTCAAGCGTCTTGCTGGAAGACTCTAATAAATCATTCAAATTTTGATCGTTTTGCTCTTTGATTGAACCGTCAAAGAAACTTTTAATCGTTGAGTAATTTTGCCAGACGATCAGGCTTAAAAGCGACAAGATGACGATTGAGATTATCAATGTATAAAGCCAATGATAGTTATTTTTCTGCTCTTTTGTTTTTTCTGTTTTAGGTCGATATTCCTCGGCGATATTATTTCTCTGGATTGGGGTTCCGTCAAAAAAATCTTCTTCACCTGGGTGATGTGCTTGACCAAAATATCCCCGCCCGCTTTTTTCTGCTCTCGATTCTTCCTCTTTCTTGGCGAGCTCAATTATGCGGCGATATTTTCTTGGTTTTATATCATCAGAGATACCCAAAGAACCCTCCCAGGTAGTGAAAATTTGACTGCTTTCTAGAGTTGTTGCCAAATTCTCTTTCAAAATTTATTACCAGGTTTCATGTCTAACGTCACGACTTATTTGACAAAGAAAGCACAAAACAACTGTCAAATTTCTACTACCTGGCGTCCTGTGGCACTACACAACCATTCTACCAGAGGGCCTAGTTGGTCTGCAACTAATTACCACCGAGCTTTTTTATTATTTTCTTGAGTTGCAGCCTTATTTTTCTGAGTTGATTTTGTCTCTTTCGCATCGAATATCTTATCTGTATTTTTGTTTTTGCTGATCACAATCTCTTTGGTGTCTTCACTTACTCTCATTGAGACGATATCACCTTTTACCCATTTTAATTTAGTTATTACAGATTTCGGCAGCGTGACACACAAACTGTAATTAGAA
>JAQVAO010000017.1 GCA_028690755.1 Patescibacteria group bacterium
TATTGTCAGCATTAAATTCGGAAGTGTTGCCGTAAATTGCAATTCTGCCACCACCGCCACCACCGCTGTAACCTGTACCATTTCCACCGTTGGCTACAATTGTTCCTGAACCTGTTAAAGAAGCACAGATCAAGTATATGGTTCCACCTGCTCCACCACTACCATTTATTGCCCCATTTGCTGTTGCTACACCAGCAGAGGCATCCAAAGATCCATTAATTTCGATGTCGGCAGCTGAGATTTTTATGATTCCGCCCCCAGCGCCACCTCTCGCCGTCGCACCTCCTGAACCAAGTTTTACAGGAAATAATGTTACATCATATTTGCTACCACCTGCACCACTTTCGCCTTTCCCACCATCGCCTCCGTGACCGGCTCCTCCACCATAGTTAGCAATCACTTTGGTTCCCTTCCCTTCGCCAGCTTCATATGCATAGCCCTTGCCCTTTGCATCAATTTTTGCTCCAGTATCAATTGTTAAATTTCCACTTAAAATAAACTCTATTCCCGCACCATCCGTGTCAGTAGTATAGCTTGATCCTGCAATCAGAGAGGCATTGTTCGTAACTGTTAAGTTCCTGAATCGGAAAACTCCATCTGAGCTTGGATCACCATTTGCATCAATCCCGATATTTCTATCAAGTGTCATGTTGCTAGTGACAGATAAATCTTTATTTGTTCTATCAAAAATGAATCTCGAGCCAATTTCCCCAGGACCGGTTCCGCCAGTTCCGCCGTTGGCTGTAATGTTTGCGAGATTCAGTCCATTAGTTCCACCGTAATATATTGCAACTCTTCCTCCGCCACCACTACCTGAACCGCTGGCTCCATTTCCTCCGGTCGCCGTGATTGATCCGGCTCCGCTAAAATCATTTCCAATAATATAAACTGATCCGCCGCTACCGCCGCCCTTCCACATAGCCCCATTAGCTCCATTCGCTGAGATCATCCCATCGAGTAATAAATTACCTGATAAATTTAATTTAATAGCACCTCCCCCTGCGCCACCAGCGTTTCCGCCACCTGATCCTAAGTCAATAGGGGCGACGGCCGATCCGTATGTCCCACCAGGTGTTTCGCCGGTTCCGCCAACCGAGCCGGCGCCGCCGTATCCAGCGCCCGAACCAAAACTGCCGATGCCCATCCCGGGGCCATGGCTACCCGCATAACCCGTAGCATTTGCAGATATTACTGAACCGCTATTAATCGTTATATTTCTGGCATTAATAATAACACCGGAACCATCAACATCATTAGTATAACTCCCCCCCAAAGTCAAAGTTGCATTGTTTGTAATAGTAATATCACGATAGGTGTATGTTCCAGCGGCCCATGTAGTATTAGTTGATATGGTGATATCTTCATCTTCGGCTGCTTTTGGAGAGACAAAATAAAACAGCACCGATGCTGTAAAAATCAAAAATAAAATGTAGAGATTTCTATATTTCATACCCTCCCAGCTTTTTTATTGTTAGACTAATTATAGAGAATCAAAAGAACTTTTTCAATCCAACTAATAACGATTTTTGTCACGCTTGATAACTTTTGCCATCGACTTCTCTATCGCTCGGTCTAGATCGAGATCATTTGAGTTAGCAAAGCAGATTAAAGTGTAAAGTATATCACCGATTTCATCCTCAAGATTCTGTTCGGCCTCAGTTGCCTTTTTCTTCTTTGGCCCCCAGATATGATTAACCAATCTGGCAAATTCACCGGTCTCTTCCATCAGCCGCACAGTGATTTCGTGCGGTGTCCAATACTCCCACTTTTGCGATTTCATCCAATCATCAAGCTCTTTTTGATATTTTTGCATTATTTATTCCTTAGCTAAAATAATTTTCGATAGATATGACAATAAGGTGAGCCACCAGTTTTTTTATAATAATGCTGATGATAATCCTCGGCTGGATAAAATTTGCTTGCTTTTTCGATTTTCGTCGCAATGTTCATACCTTTATCATGCAAAATTTTTACTAACTTTTCCGCGGTCTCTCTTTGATCATCGTTTAAATAAAAAATCTTTGAGTGATATTGCGGTCCAATGTCTGGTCCCTGACCATCAGCTTGTGTCGGATCATGTGTTTCAAAAAATAATTTCGCTAATTTTTCGTAGCTTGTTTTTTCGGAGTCAAAAATCACTTCTATCACCTCGGTATGTCCGGTGTCGCCACGAGATACCTGTTTGTATGTCGGCATCTCTATCTCGCCTCCAGTATAGCCAACTGTTGTCTTGATTACTCCAGGAGCCTGATCAAAATAGTGTTGCGTCCCCCAAAAACAACCCGAAGCAAAAATTACTTTGTCATTTTTTCTCTTCATCTTTTTTTTGAAATTTTATTGATAATGAGTTGACACAATGTCTCAAGTTCTTTTTAGTTAATTTTTCACCCTCAAAAACGTGACCCAGGTGCCCCCCGCATTTTGCACAAACTATCTCTGTTCTTGTACCATCAGCCTCTAGAATTCTTTTTACCGATCCTTTGATCTCATCATCAAAACTTGGCCAGCCACAGCCAGATTTAAATTTTGCCTCTGATGTGTAGAGCGGATTTTCACAACGGCGGCAAACATAAATTCCTTTCTTGAAAAAATCATTATACTCGCCGGAAAACGGTGCTTCGGTGCCTTTGTTTACTATTATTCTTTCCTCTTCTGGAATTAGTTTATTGTATTTCATTATTTTCTAATTCGTAATATTGAGCCGTGATTGGAATCTGCATGTTATCTGAATTGTGAAAAACTGGTTGACCAATTTTTTTAAAGCCAATTTTTTCATAAAGTTTGATAGCAGCAATATTTTCAATATTAGGATCAACAAAAACAACCTCGATATCAGTATTCTCAAAAATGTATTTTGTCAGTACCCGCAGTATTTCCGTCGCATAGCCTTTTCCCCAATGAGATCTGGCAAGTTTAATATCCAAACTGGCAGATTTACGCCCGTTAGCATATTCATATGGTATATCTTCCTGCCAACCAGTTTCAGCAAACGACTCACCAGTTTCTTTATCTTCAACCACTTGCCGCATTCGATCAGGATTTTTATTCAAAATCCAACTGCCAATATCCTCATCAGAAACTTTTAAACCATCAGGGAATCCAACAAACTTCATCACTTCGCCATCAAGCCAGAGATTTTTTATGAATTCAAAATCACTACTCTTTGGCAAACGAATTATTGTTCGTTCTGTTTCAATTTTCATTCCAACCCCAATTCGATAATTCTCGTAATTAGACCTTTAAAAATGATTCTTATTACTCCGAAAACTACAACTGGTGTTTTTAATCAAAGAATATGCTATTGCGGTCTTAAAGTCCCAGAAAAAATCTGCCAAGCAAGGGCTGATTTAGCGATTAAAGAAAGGGCGACATAAACTACTTCACCATAGAGATAATCTTTCCATTTGCCGACTTTGCGGTATTGGAGATACATATTGACAGCAAAACACATAAAAGTAACAAAGATCGTGATCAAGATCCAATAAACGAATTTTGGAATCACATCGCCAACGGAAGCGACAGCGCCGGAGAAATAGAGATAAACTACAACCCAAGGAATTATCCCAGCGAAACAACCAAAGATATAGGTTGTCCAATTGGTTTTTGTTGTTGTTTGATTATGGAGCTCCATTGAAAGACCGAAAAGATTCATGCAAGCATTTAAGGCAAACAACAAGATGAGAGTCGAAAGATCATAGACTCCGCAAAGCATGGCGATAACTACGATCATCACCGAAGAAGAAAGTGCGTATTCATACCAGCGGGCGTAATTGATTTTCTTTGCCAAATTGACGACATACCATTTATAAAGCACGGTCGCTAGAAGGAAATGAGCCAAAGCAGAGATAAATAAAAATATCGCAATAATCGGGCCAACCTGCAAGTCATAAATGGTGCTTTTTAGCGGATTGATCGACTTTGTTGCCAAATCGATAGTTAAATAATCGGTCGTAATCGGTAACTTAAAATCGTTCGAAAGCCAAAGCATCAGCGAACCCTGGGCCAAATGGAAAAAACCCATTACCGCATTATAAACGCGCAGCTTTTTATAGACCTTTTCGTCACTAGCCATAGAATCTCCATGAATTAATTTTAATTCTAGAGCTATTTTATCACATTAGTTTAAGTGATTGCCATAAATCTGATAATAGCTGGGTGATTGGAGTATCCTTTTGCCCCGCATTGAGCCATTTCTTGGTTGATTGCGCATACTTCTGACCGCCTGAGCTTTAATTTTATCACCCGCTTTCTCTCCCAAAACCCATATCCGCTCACCAACGGCAAACGAGTCAAATTCTCGTCGATCAGTTTCATTGGCAATCAAAACTTGCCAAATCTTGCCACTATAATCTTCGACCTCAGCCACGTCGTCAGAAACACTTTTAATTATGCCGACGACAACATCTTCCCTGCCCGGGATAAGAAGTCTTCCCTGGCGGTTGTAAATTTGTTGTCCGATTGTGGAATTTATTAGTGTTTTGTTTGCACCAATTGCCTCAGAGACGAAATAACCAAGAAATACCGAACAAAAAATCAGAACTATTATTATCCAGGAGCTAAGACGATACAAAAAACCGATATTGCGAAAAAGATAATAGATTAGCACGATCAGAAACGTGATAATTATCAACAATTCAACCGGAAAGAAGGAAAATGAAGTAAAAAATTGTCCGGGTCCAGGAACCTTGAGTCGATTTAACTGAAAATCGATTAAAATATTAGTGAAAAATCCGGTGGCCATGACCAAAAATATCCAAAGAATAAAAAGCAGAATGTCGCGAGAAAGATCTTGGGTCAAAAAATACCACCGAGATCTTGGTTTTTCATTTTTAATCTGTTCTTTAATTTTCTCTTCAAGTTTTTGATTCATTTTTAATTAAAATTTTTAACTTATTTTTTGCTCGGCTAATGGTTGGCCCAATCGAATTGATCGGCATTTTGAGAATATCTGATACCTCAATGTAGGATTTTTCTTCAAAAAATACCAGATTAATTATTTCCCTGTCCCTCGGCGGTAATTCCATCAAGGTTTTTTGAACTAACTTGCTGTTGGGCGTGGCATCGATTTTCTCAAAAATTTTCTGATCATCCGATAAATCTTTATTAATATTTTCCTTCAACTCAACATTTCTTGTCCGATAATTTTTCTTGATATAGTTTACCGACTCATTATGAGCAATTCGATAAAGCCAAGAGGAAAATTTCAGTTTTGGATTGAATGAAGCTATATTAACATAAGCCTTGAAAAAGACTTCTTGGGTAATATCCTCCGATTCCTGCCAGTTACCGGTAACCCTGGCAATATATCTCTGAATTTTTGAAGCGTAGCGATTTACTATCTGAGAAAAATTTTCTTTGTCTTTTAGAGACAGGATCGCTAGCTCTTCGTCAGATTTTTTGTTCTTCACTAATATTAGTACAATAATTATCTATTTCCAGTACCGTTCTCAGCGAACTATTCCGATGCCCATATACCACTCTTTGGCCTTTTTGCACAGTGGGCAGGGATCAGGAGCCTTAGTCCCTTTATGAATATAACCACAATTTAAACACTTCCACTCAATATCTTCTTCTTGTTCATAGAGCTTACCCGCTTCTAATAGGTCAGCTAATTTTGTATAGCGCTCATCATGTTTCTCTTCGACTTCTAATATCTCTTGAAAAAGATTTGCCGCCTCTTTTTCACCTTCTTCCTCAGCAACTTTCTTAAAATCCGGATACATTTTCCCCCACTCATGACGCTCCCCTTCGGCAGCATGTCGAAGATTCTCCAGTGTTGTCCCCATTTTCGGCATATCATAAGTATTAGTCATCTCAACAACATCACTTTCAAACTGTTCATGCTCTTCCTCGGCATGGGCTCGCTCATTATCAGCGGTCTCCTCAAAAATTCTGGCGATCCACTCCAAGCCCTCTTTACGCGCTTGTTTAGCAAAAAAAGTATATTTATTTCTCGCCAATGATTCACCAGCAATTGCTTTGAGCAAATTTTCCTGTGTCTTCTTCATTTTAGACTCCTTAAATTAATTCTGATTAAACTATTATAACACAGCAGCAGATTTATTCTGCACGCTTTTCCCATGATTCGGGATCCAGGATATCTTCATTTATTGTAAATATCTCATTTGCCAAATTTTCCGACATACTTTGGTTATGAAGATATTTTTTTCTGTCTCTGTCTTTTAACTTTTTTTGCAAATGACTAAATTCATACCGAATTTGACCAAAAGATATAGGGATTTTTATATCTTCCTCAAAATCTTGGATCTTGGATAAATCAAAGCTGTAATTTCTGGCAAATGCCTCTTTATAAACATGGAAAAGATAAGAGTCAATTGCTTTAATTTTATTCGGGTAATTGCTAAACCTTTCCAACTGCGGATGCTTTTTATAACCTTTGGTTTTTCCTTCAAGAACCTTTCTTGCCAAAAGCCCTTCACGCCAAAGAGCCACGAGACCAACTCGATCAAGATATTTTGGATGCAACGACCAAAGGCGCATTATCTAACGGTTAGCTCTTCGTCAGGGAGAGAACCTTCAAAATAAACCTTACCTTCAGAAAATCCGGCTTTCTTAGCGAAAAATCCGGAAACCCAAGAAAGTCGCCCGTTGATAAAATCAACTATCGCCCCCTTTTTTCCAGAATATTTAGAAAGTTCACTCACAACATCTTCGGCATAAGCGCGATCAACTATTTTCTGATAAGAGAGCAAAACACTAGTCGGTATTGACAAGCGTCCAAGCTGGGCGCTAGTAATATCAAAATTATCAATATTATTTCCAGCAAGTGAACCGCTACCTTTAAGATAAAAGGCTGCTTCTTTTGGTAAAATTGAAACCCGATCAACCACCGCCCCTGGAACACCGATTCCTGCACCATAGCCACGCAATTTATCAGCATTTACAATGCCAGACATCTCTGCTGTATTATCAGAATTAATTCTCAGCTGGACATCGCTGATCGGCCAATACTTCCAAGGACGATCATTTAAAAGCGCAGTCATCTCAGCCGAGCTCCAAGAAGTATTTATCTCATGGCTGCCAACAAACTGAATACTTGAACCATCAGATGTACTACTAGGTAATTCACCATAGGTTGCACCGCTTTTTTTGATCGCCGAATTTTTATCTTCTTCAGTATAAGTAACTCCCAAGTCACGCGGCTTAGTCGCCCCAAAAAGTGCTGATAAACCGGGGATGTAGCCAGCAAGGGCAAAAAATATCACCGGTACCAGAATTATTACAGCCAAAATCACCAACCATACCTTTGTCGAAGTTTTCATTTGCACTCCTTATTAATTCGAAACCTATCAAGCAGATTTTACCAAAATCGTAAATTATTGTACAATAATATTAATGAGGATACTTATTAGCAAATATCGCTATTTTTTTGTATCCCTTCTGGTTCTTTTTGGAGGAGTTTTTTTAATTTATGGAATCAAACTTTTCTCCAACGCTGATGCCGGTGAAGATATAATAATCTCAACTAATACCACTTGGGAATCCGGCACTTATACTTATCAGGATATTACAATTACTAATAATTCAACACTAACACTAAACGGAACTTACACCGGTAATGATGACGGTGTTGGTGTAACAATTATCGCCAGAAATGTCACTATCGAGGCAGGGTCATCAATCTCGGCTACCGCCACGGGGTATGCTGGCTGTGCCGGCCCTGGAGCCGGAACATCCGGGGATCTGGTTGGCAGAGGTGGAAGTTATGGTGGCAGAGGCGGGCAGAGTCTAACCGACCTTGCCTATGGTAGCGCACTTAACCCGAGCAATTTGGGCAGTGGCGGCTGCGCTTATCAGTCAGACGCAGCAAAATCCGGCAAGGGCGGTGGGGCTATCACAATCATTGCCAGCGGTCAGGTTTCTGTAGCTGGTAGTATCGTAGCTAATGGCAGCAATGGTCTAGCCAAAACCGGTGGCTACTCGACTGGCGGCGGCAGTGGTGGAACAATAAATATTAACACCACATCAATAACGGGGGCTGGTACAATATCTGCCAATGGTGGTAACGGCTACAATAATGGTGGCGTTGGTGGCGGCGGTCGAGTATCAATTTTCTACTCAAGTGGCAGCTTAAGCAGTCTAATAATATCAGCTGTAAAAGGTGTGACCGGTACCACAACCAGCGCAACTGACGGGACTGTTTTCCCATACAACAGAATAACTCATAATTTAACGATTGTTGCTAGCCTAAATTTAAAGCCTTCAGAGGGAATTGACGCTGATGGAGTTATTACCGCTGATGGTGAATATTATTTTAATGATTTAACAATTTCGAATAATTCAACACTGACACTTAGTGGCACACACACTAATGATTCAGACGGCGATGGAGTCGGAATAAATCTTGCCGGGGATCTTTCAGTTGAAAGTGGGTCCACTATTACAGCCACAGGTAAAGGCTATTCTGCCCAATCCGGCCCAGGTAAGGGCAGCGTGGTTAGTACTTTTGGTGGTAGCGGAGGTGGCTATGGCGGAGAGGGCGACGGGGTACAATGGCCGGGATACGGTGGCACCGGCGGGGCAATTTATGGCTCTACTCTTTTCCCTGAAGATTTGGGCTCTGGTGGTGGACAGAGTTGCGGGGGTCTGGGTGGTGGCTTAGTAAAAATTGGTGCAGACGGTGACGTTAATATCGAGGG
>JAQVAO010000018.1 GCA_028690755.1 Patescibacteria group bacterium
GCCCCAGTCCGATCCAATTGCTGTATTTTTCAAATAAATCTTTCATCTCAAATCATTTATGATTCAAGTTATTCAAGATGTTTGGACCTATCACTAATCTTCTTTAAGATCAGTGGATATTTTTCAATTTCATAAGCGATTGTCTTGGCCGCTTCTGTCGCTTTCTCTATCATTATTTTATCACTCAAATTGGCGAACTGGAAATCCCAGAAACCAGACTGCTTGTAGCCATACAAAACCCCTGGGCCTCGCAGCTTTAGATCCTTTTCTGCTAGCTCAAAACCAGAATGAATATTTTCCATATACCCAAGGCGCTTGCGAGCATTTTCGCTCATCGATGATGAGAAGAGAAGGCAATATGACTGTAAATCAGATCGGCCGACACGACCACGAAACTGGTGAAGTTGAGCGAGACCAAAACGATCGGCATTTTCGATCATCATAATCGTCGCCTCAGGAATATCGACTCCAACCTCGACCACCGAGGTAGACACTAAAATGTCAAATTTTTTTGCTCGAAAATCTGCCATCACTTTCTCCTTCTCCCCCGACTTCATCTTCCCATGAAGCATGGCGATTTTGGCATCGGGAAAAATCTCTTCATTCAGTTTTTTGTATTCATGGAGTACTGCTTTTCTATCCTCTTCGAAAATCTCCAACTTTCCACTTGCTCTCTCTTGCTCCTCAATCAATGGACAAATAACAAACGCCTGATGGCCCTTGCCGATCTCTTTTTGAATAAAATTGTAGGCTGATCGACGACTATCTCCAGCAATTACTTTTGTAATAGTTTTTTTACGGTTTCTCGGCATTTCATCAATTACTGAAACATCTAAATCGGCAAATACTACTAATGACATAGTTCTCGGGATCGGCGTCGCCGTCATTGAAAGAAAATGCGGACGTCGACTAGTTTTCGTTTGCAAAAGTTTTTCTCTCTGCTGGACACCAAAACGATGTTGCTCGTCAATAATTACTAAACCAAGATTTTTTTGAATAGTTTTCCCGCTAATCAGTGCATGGGTGCCCACAACAACCTCCGCATCCACTAGCTCCTTTTTGCTCCCGCTAACTAAACCGACTGAAATCGAAAATGAGGGTAATATCCTCTTTAAGGTCTCATAATGTTGAAGTGTTAAAATTTCTGTCGGTGCCATCAATGCCACCCGCAGGCCAGATTTAACCACTAAAGCCGCCGCCATCGCCGCGACCACAGTTTTGCCTGAACCAACGTCACCGTTCAAGAGCCGATTCATCGGCTTATCGGAGTTTAAGTCTTTTATTATAGACCACGCCGCTTTTTTCTGCGCTCCGGTGAGTTTAAAAGGCAAAGATTTGGCGAACTTTTTTAAAAAATCCTCGTCTATCTCAATCTTTGGTGAACTGCGAATTAAAATATCTTTTTTCAGCAGCTGTTTCTGAAGAGAAAAAAGAAAAAGCTCGTCGAAAGCCATCCGCTGCCTGGCTTTTTCCAATTTTTCCGAGTTCTCCGGTTCATGCAATTGCTTTATCGCTTCCTGAATTGGCAATAACTGATTGTTTTTTAATATCACGTCTGGAATGTATTCTCTAACATCTCCAAGCTGTGAGCTAACAGCTTTTTGCAGCTTTGATATGTAGTAGCTGGAAATCCCCAATGTCTCCGGATAAACCGGAACAATTTTTGACTTCTCTGCCCTATTTGGCGACTCCAATTGTAACTCGCTGGAATAGCTGCTTCTTCTAACTTTTCCGTTTAAAATAATCTCCCTGCCGGCTTTTAGCATTTTTTCCAGATAAGGTTGATTGAACCAAACCACTTTTATACTGCCCGTTTCGTCGGCAACCACTGCTTCAGTAATGGTGAATCGGCGGCGACTGGTTCTTTTATTTTTAATATTTACTATCTTTGCTCTAATCGTTTTCCCCTCCATACTTCTTGCTTCATACTCCATACTTACCAAATCACGAATTTTCGTGATTTGAGTATAGTCATTGTAGCCGCGAGGAAAATAGAAAATCAGATCCCGAACGGTCTCTACTCCTAGCTTCTCCAACTTGACCGACATCTTGGGGCCGACACCTTTCAAGAATTGAATATTTGTATCTAATTTTATCTGCATGGCTTAATTGTACAACAAAGCACTAATATGCTCCAAAACTATTGACAAATTAATATTTTTGTGTTTATATTATGACATCGCAGAAAATCACGGAGGTGTTGATAGTGAGAATCGTATTCTCTGACTTCTGGCATGAAGGAGCCGCTGGCCGGCAAACCATGTTCTGTAAGCACCAGACGTTCGGTGCTGCCGAGCAGATCGCCTGCAGGATTATGGTGCTTTTGGGGGCGAAGGCGAACATCATCTTCCTGCAACACAATGCTGGCAACGCCATATCTGGCGGTCCGGTGCCAGCCAAGGCTGTCACTGACCTCGTCCCATTCGGTCTGATCGCCAAGACAACCGGCGAGACGATCGAGAAGGTCAAGGAGCGCTTGATCATCTTCGTCACCTCGCCCGAGGAGGCCGAGGACGAGATGCCGGTCATTCGGCTCCAGGACATTAAGTCCAAGGAGCTCCAGTTTTCCGAACTGGAGGTATGGGGCCTCGGCCCCGAGCATCCACTCGCTCAAATCCTCGACCTAGCCATCCAGGCTAGCTCTCGCAAGTAGTTCCCACGCCCCGCATCCGCGGGGCTTTTTCAATAGAAAATATGCTATTATAATGTCTGAACTATTATTTCATTATTAAAAGTGAGGTCATTATGTCAGGTGAAACATTAAGCCAAGTAGATCCAAGTGAAATAGAAGAGCAAGATCAGGAACAAAAAGAGCAAAAAACCTATTTCCTTGATGGTAAAATTCAATCTGTTTGGGCCGGTAGTCAAACCGCTGAAGTAACTATCAGACCTTTCCAGGGGTCAAGAGAGCTTTTGAGTGATGATTCAATAGATAGTTCTTCGACCGGTCTAACCAAGATTACTGTACTTCCAGAAATTGTAGAAGGGAAAAAAGAGGGTGATCCAATTCAGATAAGCAGTATTATGATTACCGAACGAGGATTAATTACTAAAGACGCTTTCGAAGAACTTTATGGCGCTAAAGACGAGGCTGCTTAAGACTTAATCACTCCGCCGCCCACAACCTCATCTCCCAAATAGAACACTGCAGATTGACCTGGAGTTATTGCTCTTTGTAGTTTTTTGAATTTTACTCTTAGTTCTTTATTAGAAATATTTTTAACTTGACACTCCACAGCTGGATGTTGATAGCGAATTTTCACGGTTAAGCTTTTGGCTTTTAGCTTAGAGCTATTAGATTTTGGATCAATCCAATGCAAATCCCCAACAATCATCTCCTGTTTATAAACATCCTCATCATGGCCAACTATCAATTGATTCTTTTTTGGATCGTAACCAACAACATAGAGCGGATTCTTGTCACCACCGGAAAATATCTTCTGGTCTATTCCCTTTCTTTGCCCAATTGTATAATTAATCAAGCCTTCATGTTCTCCAAGATTTTTACCACTGGTATCAACAATATCACCAGACTTAAAATATTTTTCTGGCAGATATCGTTTCAAGAATGCCCGGTAATCTTTATCACCAAAGAAACAGATCTCTTGGCTCTCTGGCTTTTCCTTTACTGGAAGATCCCATTTTATCGCTAATGCCCGAACATCTCTTTTCTTCATCCCTCCGATTGGGAAAAGAATTTTTCCGAGCTGATCCTGGTTTAGAGAATAAAGCATATAAGACTGGTCCTTTTCATCATCTTCTCCTTTAAATAACTGGCAACCTTTATTATTACAAGTAACTTTTGCATAGTGACCGGTTGCCAGCTTATCGCAATCAATCTCTAGCGCTTTGCGCAAAAGAAGATCAAATTTAATCTTTTTATTACAAACTATACATGGATTTGGCGTCCGAAGATTTTTATACTCATCAAGGAAATAATCAACAACCATTTTCTTAAATTCCTGCTCAGCATTGATGACATAAAAAGGGATTTCAAGACTTTTTGCTACTGCTCTCGCGTCTTCAAGAGCTTCATAGTCGCAGCAACGATTTTCTTTTTTTGTCGAACACTTTGGATCAGACCACATCTTTAAAAATAGCCCGACCAGATCGTGGCCCTCATCTTTTAAAATTTTTGCGACAACTGAGGAATCAACGCCTCCGGACATCGCAACAGCAATTTTTCCTTTATTTTTTTTCATGTTTGGCTTCGATAATATCAAGCAAATTATCAAACAGCATCGCCACCGTAACTGGCCCAATTCCACCGGGGACTGGAGTATAGTGCGAGGCCTTTTTGTAAACTTCAGGATCGACATCCCCCCTAAGTTCTCCGCCAACTTCCGAGGTACCAGCGTCGACTATCACGACTCCATCCTTGACAATATCCGAAGTGATGAGACCGGCTTTGCCCGTCGCTGAGATCACAATATCAGCATCGGCAGTCATAGTGCCAATGTATGGGGTTTCTATATCGGCAACATTAAGCTCGAGAGCCAATTGTTGCAGGATTTTAATAAGTGGTGCACCAACCAAGAAACCTTTACCAACAATTGCTACCTTGCTTTTCCTGATATCCACACCGGATGATTTTATTGCCATAAGCACCGATTTTATTACCGGCGGTCTTATCTCGCATACAAGATCAGCACACATTCTAAGCCCGTCAACATCCTTTTTGGGGTCAATTTCTGAAATTATTTTTATTGAATCAACTCGACTCGGAAGTGGTATCTGGATCATTATCCCATCGACTTTTTTCTCCAGATTTAACTCCTTAATCTTTGAAATTAACTCTTCGATTTCGACATCGGTCGAATATTTATAAATATCAAAATGTATCCCCAAATCTTCAGCAATTCGTTGTTTTATTGCCACATACCGAGCAGAGATCGGATCATTGCCAACCCAAATCACCGCTAGTGTTGGCTGGTAAT
Source organism: Patescibacteria group bacterium (assembly GCA_028690755.1). Classification (GTDB taxonomy): domain Bacteria; phylum Patescibacteriota; class UBA1384; order XYA2-FULL-43-10; family CAINNR01; genus JAQVAO01. The sequence goes on from JAQVAO010000018.1 coordinate 4,938, forward strand.
CAATTTTTTCTAGCCGTTTCTTAATCTTAGCCAGGATTTCTTTTTGAATTTTTCGGCCATCAAAAACTTTCATTCCTACTTTTTTCTCCTTACTTCGTTTTTTCTATAATCAGCGATGGCTTTTTTTATTCCTTCTTCAGCTAAGATCGAACAATGAAATTTTGCCGGAGGGAATTTGCCCATTTCACGTGAAATGTCCTTACCGGAGATTTTTAGCGCTTCATCAAGAGTTTTATCTTTTGCCATCTCGGTCGCTATTGACGAGGAAGCGATCGCCGCTCCGCAGCCCAAAGTTTGGAATCTAATATCTCTGATAAATTCCTCAGCTTTTCCAACTTTCGACTTTCGACTTTCAACTTTAATATACATTTTCATCACATCACCACACCTTGGGTTGCCAACAACACCAACACCATCGGCGTCAGCAATTTCCCCAAGATTTCTCGGGTTGCGGAAGTGATCCATAATTTTTTCGCTATATATATTTTCCATTTTGCTCCTTATTTTAGCGGACTCATTTTACGTAATTTTTCAACGATATTTTTCATTACCAAAATAACCTTGTCAATTTCTTCAGCAGCGGTTTGCCTTCCAAGAGTGAAACGGACTGAGCCATGACATTCCTCCGGCGGCAGTCCCATAGCAGAAAGAACATGAGAGGGCTCCAGCGAACCGGAGGTGCAGGCAGAACCGGTTGAAGCAGCAATACCCTCCATGTCCAGATTAAGGAGTATCGACTCCCCTTCGGCGTTTAGAAATGAAATATTTACATTCGCCGGGCTACGCTCCTCTTGACTACCGTTTAATCTTGAATTTGGAATTTTAAGCAGTCCGTCGATCAATCTATCTCTTAACTTTTTTAGTCTTTCATTTTTCGATCTATCAATCAATTCGATTGCTTTAGCAAAACCAATAATCCCCGGCACATTCTCCGTCCCAGCGCGTTTTTTGTGCTCCTGTCCGCCACCAACAATCTGATGTTTTATTGGCGTTCCGGAACGGACATAAAGCAAGCCGACGCCTTTTGGCCCATAAATCTTATGTGCCGATATTGAAAGTAGGTCAACATGGAGATAATCTACGTTCATCTCAAAATATTCTGTCGCCTGAACGGCGTCGGTGTGGAAGAAAATCCTCGAATCCCTGGTTTTATTCTCCTTCTCAATCATCTGGCCAATCGCCCGAATCGGCTGAACCGTACCGATCTCATTGTTGACATACATAATCGAGACGAGAAGAGTGTTTTTTTTAATCGCCTTTTTTACACTCTCGGCTCCGATTAAGCCATCGGAGCTGGGTTTAATATAGGTAGCCTCAATTACCCCATCAGCTTCGAGCTCTATTATCGTATCCAAAACGGCGTGATGTTCAAAGGCAGAAGTTATCACATGTGGCTTACTTTCAACTTTGGACTTTAGACTTTCAACTACACCATTTATGGCGAGATTATCCGACTCACTACCACCGGAAGTGAATATAATCTCAGTAGATTTGCAATTAAGAAATTGGGCAATTTCTCGACGAGCAGCATCAACTGCTGACCTAGCAACTTGCCCAAAGGAGTGAATCGACGAGGCATTGCCAAATTGATCGGAAAAATAAGGTGCCATCGCCGCAAGCACTTCTGGGTGTACTGGAGTTGTTGCTGCATTATCTAAATAAATCTTTTTCATCTCTCAATCTTTTTAGCGATTTTGCGTAGGTCCTCCAGGCATTTCCGGCATTTAACACCGGAAATTGAGTTTTCAAACTCCTCTTTTGGCACCAGATAAGCAACCGGTTTTGAGTAACGGCTAACCTCAAAAACCTCACCCGATTCAACTTCGCGCATTACTTGTGAAATTGTGTTTTGTAGTTCATTTACATTAATGTTTTTCATTGTGATATAAATTTAAAAAATTACCTGTAAATAAGGTAACATTTTAGGTAACTTTTTGTCAACTCTTTTGTCGGCCATTCAGAGTTGACTCTGAGCATGGCCGAATGAGTCAACAAATTTATTTTATCCCAAAAAGTGTCATCGCTTTTTTAGTCGTCTGGCGCTCGACTTCAGACAAAGGCAGGTCTTTGATTCTAGCGATCTCCTCTGCAACTTTGACAACATAAGCTGGCTCATTTCGTTTACCCCGAAATGGTTCCGGCGCAAGGTATGGGCAATCAGTCTCAATCATCATCGAGCCAAGTGGAAGCTCTTTAATAATTCGCTCGATCTCTGTCCCCTGTTTGTAGGTAATGTTGCCGGTAAACGATATCGCCATATTTAGATCAAGGATTTTTTTCGCAAAATCCCAATCGGAGGAGAAACAGTGGACAACGCCTCGAATATCTTTTTGATAGCTTTTTAAGATAGCGTAAACATCGAAATCAGCCTCGCGTGAATGAATAATAACCGGCAGGCGAAGCTCAACTGAAAGATCAAGCATCTGCTCAAAACATAAAATTTGTTTTTCGCGCGAAGGGTATTTGGAAAATTGTGACGAACGCTTTAAATAATAATAATCTAAGCCGATCTCACCAATCGCTACCACCTTCGGATGATTAGTGATTGAGAGCAGTTTTTGATTAGCTTCGATATCAAGGTCATTGGCTGAATGAGGATGAATTCCACACGCAGCATAAACTTCGGGGTATTTGCGAGATAGATCAACTGATTTTTTCGAAGAATCGACATCAACGCCGACATTTATAATTCTTTTGACTTCAGCAGAGTTCGCCCGGCCCAAGACCTGGTGAACTTCATTTTTAAACTCTGGAAAATCTAAATGTGCGTGAGTATCAATAAACATAATTTACCTAAATAGAGTTACATACAAGACGCTAGCGATAACTATTAGTGCTGCAATTATATCACGCTTTTTTAAATTCTCTTTAAAATAGAAGGCGGAGAAAAAGTAAACTAAAAACGGCCCGAGAACGAGAATTATTGTCGTCTCGACTACACCAAGTCTCGCAAAGCCATAAAATTTCAGGACCATTTGTATCACTCCAAAAATCGCCGAAATGATGGTATAGGCAAAACATTTCGCCGGCATGGAAAGAAGTTTGGGCCGCCAAAACACTAAAAATATAACAGACATTATTGCCGTGCGAACAAAATAAAGAGCGACGGGTGAAAAAACATCAAGCAATAATTTGATAAAAATTGATTCCGCCGACATAAAAATCATCGCAACAAAAATGATGCTGGTATTTTTTGTGATCTGCAAATGGTGGTGACGAAATCTTGAGATAATCAGAGCAACTGATGCTATTGCGCCAGCGATAAATAGCTCCAAATTCCGTTCACTCGCTAGAAATATCTCCGAAAATATTATTGTGAAAAGTGGCGACAATAGCATAACTAGTTCGAACTCGTGTATCTCCTCACTCTGTATTCCACGGTAATAAAATGAGTTCCAGGTAACTGCTACTACTAACATCCCCAGTGACAACAACAAATATTTTGTCGTCGCTAGTACCTCCCAATTAACAGCTCCAAATCTTGGCAATAAAAAGGCAGTGATAATCGCCAGCCAAATAAAAAGTAGAGGGATGAAACGCTTAACCGGAATTTTGTATCGAGAGAGGACGACTTTAT
>JAQVAO010000019.1 GCA_028690755.1 Patescibacteria group bacterium
TTGGCGACAATTTTATATTGATCTCGGGATTAATCGAGAAAAATTATCAGAATACGAGCATCCAAAGAAATCACTGGCTCATTATTCGAAACGCACAGTGGATATTATGTATGAGTTCCCATTTGGAGTTTCTGAGCTCGCTGGTGTTGCGAATCGAACCGATTATGACTTAACACAACATGAAAAATTCTCTGGCAAGGATTTGAAATATTTTGACGAAGAATCGGGCAAGAAAATATCGCCTTATGTTATCGAGCCGACCATGGGGGTTGATCGCATAATGCTGGCTTGTCTTGTTGATGGATACAATGAATCGGATGGAGCCGATGGACGTGAAAAAGGTGATGTTGTGCTTAAAATTCATCCGAAAATTGCTCCGGTTCAGGTGGCGGTCTTTCCATTGATGAAAAAAGATGGAATGCCGGAAATTGCCAATGATATTCGTTATCAGGCGACAGTTTGTGGTTTTCGAGCGGCATACGATGAGTCGGGATCAATTGGAAAACGCTATCGTCGCCAAGATGAGATTGGTACGCCTTTCTGTGTTACGGTTGATTATGATAGCTTGAAAGACAAAACAGTAACTATTCGCGACCGAGACACGATGAAACAAGAGAGGATTAAGATTTCGGAAATTAATAATTATCTTTTTGAAAAAATAAATTCATAGTCTGAATTAAAAAAAATCACTAGTCTAGGACTGGTGATTTTTTAGTTTAGAATATATTATCCACAGGTAGTGGTGAAGTACCAGTTGACACCGAGCTGAAGAACTTTTAATATGGTAACAGGTGGTAAAAGGTGGGAGAAAGTGGGATATGCTTAAGCCACGATCAAAAAAAATAAAAATAAAAACAAAAAGTCGATTAGTAGTTTTAAAAATTACTTTTGCTTGATTTTTCGAGGGGCGCATAAAGGTTTTAAATGTTTATCGGTGAGTTTAAACATACAATCGATGACAAAGGGCGCGTCTCTCTTCCTTCCAAATTTCGAGCGGCGCTTGCTTCTGGTTGTGTCGTGACTCGCGGCTTGGATCGGTGCCTATGGGTTTATCCAAAAGATGAGTGGCAGAATTTAGCGGAAAAAATTGCTTCACTGCCGATAACTCAGAAGAATGCCAGAAGTTTCTCGAGATTAATGCTGGCTGGTGCGACTGACACAAATCCTGATCGAGTGGGCAGAGTTAATCTTCCGGCTTATCTGCGAGATTACGCCGATTTAAAAAAGGATGTAGTGGTTGTTGGAATATATAACAGGATTGAAATTTGGCCAATTGATAGTTGGCAGAACTTTAAAAAAGAGATGGAAGAAAACAGTTCAGAGGTTGCCGAAAACTTATCTGAAATTGGTTTTTAAAAATATTATTTTTGACCAGTAGCCAGCACCAAAAGATCCTAGCTGGATTGGAGGGGCAAAGGCTTTCAAAACTTATCAGCTTTTTTACTTTCAGCTGTTCTTTAGCTGAAAACAAAACAAAAACAAAAAGCTGGCTACTGATCAAAATATAGTATTTAAAACCGGAGGGAAAGACCGTGGGTAGAGATTTTGTTTTCACCAATTCAAGAACTAATCAAATTGGAGATAAGAAGAGAACTGTTTCTAAAAGTTTTTCTGTTGGCCCAAAGGCTTCGAGGTTTATTGCAATTGTCGTTTTTACCGCTCTTGGAATAATCTATCTCACTCAGTCAACTCAAGGGGCGGATAGAAGCTACAAAGTTAGAGATTTGTCATCAGAAAAAACTCAACTTTTAGAGCAGAGAGACAGATTAAAAATTGAAGAATCTAGGCTGGAGTCATTAAATGAAATTGATAAATCACTAAATCCTGAGCCAACTCCGGAAGAGGAAGCTAAACTGGCACCTGTTTCAAAGGTAAATTATCTGTCTGGTGGCAGAGTTGCGTCAAACCAATAAATCTTAATTGTTGGCTAAGGGCCCTCTCATGCAAGGTTCGCCTTTTAACTAGTCATTCAATGTCAAATATGAATAGCAGATCGGAATTGCCGGTAAACAGAATCAAAGCAATATCTTTGTTTTTTGTGTTTTTATCATTACTTTTAGTCGCTCGACTTTTTCAGAAACAAGTTATTGAAGGCAAAGCGTATTCTGCTGAAGCAAAAAGTCAGCAACAGTTCTCGCGCGTAGAACTGGCTCAGAGAGGCAAAATTTTTTTCCATGATTCAGCTGATGATCTGTCCAAAAATTATGCGATGGCCTATGACATAAAAAGTTTTGCTCTTTATGTTGTACCAAAAAACATCGTTGATACTCATGAGGTCTCAAAAAAACTAGCATCTTTTGTTGGGCAATCAGAGATGGAAATATATGAAAAGATAAACTGTGATAAGGTTTATATTCCAGCCCTTAAAAAAGGTTTAAGTTATGATCAGGCTGATGAAATTGAGGAGCTTGAATTATCAGGGGTATATATTTTACCCGAATATAAAAGATATTATCCTGAAGCTGACTTTTCGGCTCAAATACTCGGATTTGTTGATGCTGAGGGAAACGGTAAATACGGTTTTGAGGGCTTTTATGACAAAGAGTTGAAAGGTTCATCGGGGAGAATCACCGGCGAAAAAGATACGCTCGGTCGAGTTATCTCGCTCCTTAGCGAAGAGAGCCCGAAAGATGGTACCAGCTATATTTTATCTATTGATCGATCGGTTAACTTTTATATAAATAGTGCGATTAAAAAAGCGGTCAAAGATTTTCAGGCGGAATCCGGCATGGCTGTTGCCGTTGATGTCAAAACGGGGAATATCATCGGTATGGCGTCGACTCCTGGATTTGATCCAAATAATTTCTCTGAATATGCAAATAATGGTCAAGAGGAGCTTTTCAAGAATCCGATCATAAGCAATACTTATGAGCCAGGCAGTATTTTCAAACCCCTCATTGTTGCTGCTGGTCTTGATTCTGGAAAGATCACTCCGGAATCAAGTGGGGTTTTTGGTGCTTCAGTTGATGTCCAAGGATTTACAATTCATACAGCTGAAGATAAAGCTTTTGGTCAGGAAAATATTGGGGATATATTGAAACATTCAGATAATGTTGGTATGGTTTGGGTCGGCGAACAGATTGGTAGCCAGATCATATATGACTACATTAAAAAATTTGGATTTACAAATAAAACTGGAATTGATCTTTCAGGCGAGGGTTTAGGCATCATTCAGCCGTTTAAAGACTGGCATGATATCGGTCGGGCAACCATTAGTTTTGGTCAGGGTATTTCAGTTACCCCAATCCAAATAGTAATGGCATATGCGACAATTGCTAACGATGGAATCTTGATGCGACCGAAAGTTGTAGAAAAGATTATTAATTATGATGGGAAAATATCTGAACCAAGTACAACCGAGGTTGCTAGAGTTTTATCAGAAAAAACAGTAAACGATTTAACCCAGATGATGATTGGAGTCGTCGAGGAAGGTTACGGAAAAAAGGCTGGAGTACCGGGGTTTTGGGTCGCAGGAAAAACTGGGACGGCACAAATCGCCAATACTGACGGTCCGGGCTATCAAGAGGGTGTGTTTATTCATTCCTTCGCCGGTTTTGCACCAGCCGACGATCCAAAATTTGCTTTGCTTGTACGATTAGATAAACCGAAAAATGCCCGTTTTGCCGAATCTTCTGCCGCTCCGGTTTTTGGTGACATTGCGTCTTATTTATTAAATTATTATTATCGTCTTTCGCCAAATCGTTAAAATATACTAATAATGAGAAAAATCTTACTCAGTATTATCGAGTGGTGGCTATCACTATTGGCTAGATCCAAAATTAAAAAAGCTAACCCTAAGATAATCGCTATCACTGGGTCATTTGGTAAAACTTCGACAAAGGAAGCGATTTATTTTGTTTTGTCGAAAAAATTTGGTTCTGATTGCGGCAAAAATTGGGGCAACATGAATAGTGTTGTTGGTTTGCCGCTGGCGATTCTTGGATTAAGAAATTATTCTTTTGGCCCCGGGTTCTCTCTCGATCTTTTTCGAGCCCTTTGGGGTTATTTTTTTTACCGCTTGCCTAAAATATTAGTTTTGGAGCTTGGCATTGATAAGCCGGGGGAGATGGATAAATTATTAAAAATTATCCAACCCGACATTGGAGTATTGACTGGAATTTCAGAAACTCACCTGGAAGAGCTAAAGGATATTGAAGGAGTCAAAAGAGAAAAATCTCTGATGGTTTCCGCCATTAAAGCGGGTGGTTTTTTTATTGTTAATGGCGATGATCAAAATTGCTTGGATATTCAGCCGGGGAAAGGTGTTGAAACGATAAAATATGGTCAAAATTTTGATGTTTCTTATTCTGACTTGGAGATTAGTATTTCCGGTAATAATTTCAATATCAGAGCCAATAAAGAGATCAGGCCAGTTAAATCCAAACTCGTTGGCGAACACTCTTTAAATATTCTTCTATCGGCGACGGCGGTTTGTCTAAAAATTGGTCTCAAACTACCAGAAATTGTTGAAAGTCTGGAGCAGATTCAGCCGCAAAAAGGTAGAATGAATTTAATAAAATTGAAAAATCAGATGATTTTGGTTGATGATTCTTATAATTCAAATCCAAAATCAGCAGTCGAGGCACTTAAAACAATTTCGGCGATCGATTGGGATGGAAGAAGGGTGGCAATTTTGGGTAATATGAATGAACTCGGAGAATATACAAAAGAGGGTCATTTGAAGGTTGGGGAGGAGGCGGGAAAAACCGTCGATCTACTTCTGGTTGTTGGCCCAAATGTCGGTAATTTCCTAAAAGGAGCAAAAAAGTCTGGAATGAGCGAGGATAATATCTTCTGTTATCCTAATCCAGAAAAATTAATCGCAGATCTTGACGAAAAACTAAAACCAAAAGATCTGATATTGGTTAAGGCATCACAAAATAAAATGCGGTTTGAGAGAGTTGCCGAACATCTGATCGGTGACATGGAAGTTTCTAGAAATATTCTGGTTCGTCAGGAAAAAAAATGGCAAAAAATTGTATAATAAAAATTGGAGGCGATAGATGGAGTTGATAATCTTTTCAAAAATTGATCTTATTCGGTTTTTTTGGCTTACAGGGCTTTCTTTTCTTATCGCAATGATTTGGACTCCACTCTTAACAAATTTTTTATACAAAAATCGACTTGGAAAAAGAATCCGCGTAGATAAAAACACCCCGATTTTTTCCAAGCTTCACCAGCATAAATCTGGAACGCCTACAATGGGTGGAGTGTTGATCTGGGTTACTACTGCAGTGTTAACATTAATATTTAATCTTGAGCGCCAAGCTACATGGTTGCCACTTTTTGCTCTTGTTTCTTCTGGAATTATCGGTGCGATTGATGATTTGTTAAATATCCGTGGCATTGGTGCCCATGGCGGGGGAATGAGATTTCGTGATAAATTTTTGCTCTATGCCGGAGTTGCAGCAGTTGGTGCCTGGTGGTTTTATTACAAGCTCGGGTGGAACTCAATTCATATACCCGGGCTTGGGGATTATATAATTGGTTTTTGGTATATGCCAATATTTATTATTGCGCTGGTTTGGGCGGCATTTTCTTCGAACGAAGCCGATGGTCTTGATGGACTTGCTGGTGGAATTTTTGCTTTGTCCTATGCTGCCTATGGAATAATCGCCCTGTCACAAGGAAAAATTGAGCTGGCTTTATTTTGTGGTACTGTTATGGGTGCTCTTTTGGCGTTTCTGTGGTTCAATATAAACCCGGCACGATTTTTTATGGGGGATACCGGTTCAATGGCCCTAGGGATTACTTTGGGAGTTATCGCTTTTCTAACAAATTCAATTGTCGTTTTTCCAATAATTACATTTATTTTCACTATTGAAGGACTATCGTTTTTAATTCAGCGATTTTGGAAAGTTGTTTTCAAAAAGAAACTATTTTTGTCCTCACCGATACATCATCACTTTGAAGCCGTTGGTTGGCCGGAGCAGAAGATTGTTATGCGTTTTTGGGTCATCGGTGCCGCTTCGGCAGTTATCGGTCTCGCTATTGCTCTCTTTGGGAAGGGATTCTGAGTTGAACTCATAGTTTTTTTCTGTTAAATTACTTCTGAGCTCAAAACAGTCACTTGGAAGGGGTTTTGACATTGAGGAGAGTTAACACCGGGCTTTTTGACTGTACAGGTGTTGAAGGTGTCCCGGATTGGCGTGCATTCGTTCCTGCCAGGCAGTCTGACGGAGCCGTAGGCTACGATGTGCGGGCTTGCCGAGTCCTTGACAAGGACTCGAGGCAGGTCATCGGGGACTTCCCTTACGCTATCGAGCCAGGAGGTTTCGCCCTTTTCGGTATCGGCGTGATCATGGCGATACCCCAGGGCATACTCTGTCTGGTGAACCCGCGCAGTGGGCTAGCGACTAAGCACCATGTCGTTCTGGCCAATGGTCCGGGGACAGTAGATCCGGACTACCGTGGCGAAATCGCCTGTTCGATGTATAACATCAGTGGGGAACCGTTCGTCGTCAACCGCGGAGACCGAATCGCCCAACTGGTCTTTGCACCTATCGTTCTGCCACAATTCCGTTACGTTGACAGCGTCGACAAACTGCCGGTGACGACTCGGGCTGATGGTGGATTCGGCTCCACCGGTATCAGTGGTGACGGTTTTGGCACTGCTGGCTATGACCTCGCCCTCAGACAGCTCGATATCTACTTCATGGAGGTTGTTCTGGCTACTTCTCGCCTCTCTGACTGTGTCCGTGGCTGCGAGCTAGACCTCGATGGCAGAGCTAAGCGCGATGATCGTGGTCAGCTAATCGGACAGACGAGAAGGCTGGGCTGTGTTTTCGCTCGAGGTCACAATAGTGTGGCCACCGGATTCAATGCTCAGCATCCAGGAGCCGACTCATGTGCTGAGGTCGGCTGTCTCAGGGATGCCCGTGGCATCGAGAGCGGCACTCGATTGGAGGTCTGCCGCGCGATCCACGCCGAACAGATGGCGATAACCAATGCGGCCAACGAGGGTTCGTCTCTCAAGGGTTGTACGATGTACTGTAACGCGGAACCCTGTCTCAACTGCGCCAAGGAGCTCACCAACATTGAGCTCGAGGCGGTCGTCATACTTGAGGGGGGCTACTCAAACACCGAGGGTCTGGATCTGGTGATGTCGGCCGGGATCCCAGTCCGAACGGTGAAGAAGGAGTGGCTACACACCGAGGGTTAAGAACATGATCCCACCAAAAGGTGGGTTTTTTCTTTCCAAATAGGCTTTTTTGAGCTAAAATAAAACTATGAATTTGGAATATTTCATAGGTAAAAATATAGCTTTGGCCGGCTTTGGTGTCGAGAATATCTCGGTTGCCAGGTTTTTGTTGAAAAACAATTTTGATTTTACCGTTCTCGATAGAGCACCAGCGAAAGATCTATTGGAGGAAGCACAAAAAATAATAAACGAAAATAATCTAAAAAATACTTGTGGTGAAGAGTATTTATCAGATCTTAGACAATTCGATATAATTATTCGTTCTCCCGGCATTCCTTATTTAACCAAGGAGATTGTAGAGGCAAAAAATGCAGGTGCCGACATTACCTCTTCGACTAAACTGTTTTTTAAATTTTGTCCGGCAAGAATTATCGGTGTTACTGGTACGAAAGGAAAAGGTACGACCTCTTCGATAATATTTGAGATCATAAAGCAAAATTTTGAAAACTCTTCTAAAAAACAGGTCTATCTTGTTGGCAATATTGGAACGCCGTCTTTCGATGTCATTGAAAAGGTTGGCGAAAACGACCTGGTTGTTTTTGAGCTTTCTAGTTTTCAGCTGCAAGATCTGGATATCTCACCCCAGATCTCGGTCATTACCAATTTGACAGAAGACCATTTGGATTATCATAAAACTTTAGATGAGTATCGCGGGACGAAAAAAAATATTTTGATGTGGCAGAAAGAAGCGGATTTTGCCGTAATTAATTATGATTATCCGGAATCAAAAAAATTAGAAAATGTTGGTAAGTCTAAAAAATATTTCTTTTCTGCAAAAGAAGAGTTGGAAAATGGTGCTTTTGTTGATGAAAATGGAGACGTATTTCTAACAATTGGGGGCAAGAAAAAAATTTGTTCAAAAGATGAAATTAAATTGATTGGTCGTCATAATTTGGAAAATATTGCCGCTTCCGCGATTGTTGGCAAGTTGCTAAGCATTCCATCAGCTGAAGTTGCCGAAGCGGTAAAAAGCTTTTCCGGTTTGCCACATCGACTAGAATTTGTCAGAGAGGTGGGCGGTGTCAAATTTTATAACGATTCTTTTTCAACTAATCCGACTCCGACTATTGCTGCAATAAGATCTTTTGCTGAGCCGATAACATTGATATTAGGTGGCTCCAGCAAAGGTGCTGATTTTTCACAGTTGGCAGAGGAGATTAAAAAATCTTCGGTAAAAAACATTATTTTAATTGGTTTGGAAGGCAAAAGAATTTTTTCAGCCC
>JAQVAO010000020.1 GCA_028690755.1 Patescibacteria group bacterium
TGATTCTGCCCCCGATCGAATTCCATTTGGTAAACCGAGATATGACATTAGAAATTTTTAGCTTTAATTTTATCAGTTTTTTTGTTAGTATCAGGTAAAAGGAACAAATGGAGAAAATATGAATCAATTAGGAAAAACTGAACGGGATCTGATCAAAGCCAGAGAGGACAAGAGAGAGAAGCTTGAGGCGGCGGGTCTTGAAATTTATCCGGCGAAATCTGACAGAAATTACACGGTCAAAAAAGTTCTCGATTCCCACAAAGAATTTATCGCTGGTAACGAAAACCTAAAACTTGCTGGCCGCATCATCTCCCTTCGTGGACATGGGGCAATTATCTTTGCTGACCTGGTTGACGAATCAGGTAAAATTCAACTTTTTTTCAAAAAAGATAATTTAGGTGACGATTTTAAAATAATTGAGCTTTTAGATATCGGTGATTTTGTTGGCGCGACAGGAAAACTTTTTATTACTAAAGCCGGCGAGATTACATTGGAAGTCTCTGAATTTAAATTGTTAACTAAATCAATGCGGCCCTTACCGGAGAAATGGCATGGTCTTTCCGATATCGAAACCCGCTATCGCCAACGTTATGTCGATCTGATTGTTAATCCTGAAGTCAAAGAACTTTTTTACAAAAGATCAAAAATAATCCAGACTTTGAGAAATTTTCTGATCAATAACGGTTTTTTAGAGGTAGAGACCCCAACGCTTCAGCCGATTGCCGGTGGCGCTGTTGCCAAACCGTTTATCACTCACTACAATGCTTACGATCGTGATGTTTATTTACGAATTGCACCAGAGCTTTATCTTAAGCGCCTAATTGTCGGAGGATTTGAAAAAATATTTGAATTTGCCCGCTGCTTTCGCAATGAAGGAGTTGATGCTACTCATAATCCGGAATTTACGAATCTGGAATTTTATTGGGCATATGCGGACTACGAAAAGCTGATGAGCTTTACTGAGGATTTAATGAGAGATTTGGTTAAACAGGTTTTTGGTAAAATGGAAATTGAAATCTATGGGAAAAAGGTTGATTTTAACAAGAAATTTCCTCGTGTGACATTTGATAAATTCACTGCTGGAAAAAATACTGATGACGCTTTTAAAATTGGTGTTAAAGCCACTTCTGACCCAACATTTGTCATAAACCACCCGATAGAAATTTCGCCACTGGCCAAGAAAAAAGACGAAAAAACTGTTGAGCGTTTTCATTTGATACTCGGTGGGCTAGAAATTGCTAATGCTTTTTCGGAGCTAAATGACCCAATTGATCAAAAAGAAAGATTTGAAGATCAAGTTAAGCGAAAAGAAGACGAAGAACAACATCCCTATGACCAGGATTTCATTAAAGCATTAGAATACGGCATGCCTCCAACTGCTGGCTGGGGTATGGGTGTTGATCGAATAGTAATGGCGTTGACAGGTTCAAAAACGATGCGTGAAATTTTATTATTTCCATTTATGAAACCAGAGGATAAATAATGATCAAAGAAGAGATAAAAATAAGGGATGCCAGAGAGACGGATTTACCAGATCTTGGTCAAATTTATGCTGAGGCATTTAATAATGCTGATGTTGGCGAAAGCTGGAATCCAAAGCATGCTCTTGAGTTGTTAACTTGTTTGCATAATCACAAACCGAACATATTTTTGGTTGCCGAAATTAATGGGAAAATTGTCGGAGGGTTTTTGGGAGTGATTAAGCCTTTTTTTGGTAGCAATGATTTGTGTGACACTGAACTTTTTGTCTCGCCCAAACATCAAAATTTGGGAATCGGACGAAAATTGTTTAAGGAAATAATAAATAAAGCAGTCTCTAAATACGATGTAAAATATATACAAGGAATTGCTGATTCAGAGAAAGAATTTCCAATAAAATGGTATAAAAAACTTGGGTTTAAATCATCGCGATGGGTCCATATTTATGGAAAAGTTGAGGAAATACTGAAAAATTTCAATAAGGAGTAATATGTTAGATATTGAAACTATTAGAACAAAACCGGAGGAGATCAAAAAAGCCATCGCCAGAAAAGGTGCTGATCCGGCGATTATTGATGAAGTAATTTTGATTGATCGAAATCGCAGAAGAATTTTATCGGAATTAGAGCGGGCTCAAAGCGAGCTAAATAAAGCCTCAAAAGATATCGCTAAACTTCATGGACAACAAAAAATTGATGCAATAAATGATGCTTCAGGCTGGTCAACAAAAGTTAAGGAGCTTAAACCAGAGGCTGACGCGGCGCAAAAAGAATACACAGAGATTATGCTCCAAGTTCCCAATCCTCCGCTGCCTGATGTTGTTGATGGCCAGTCAGACAAGGATAACAAAGTTAATAGGACTGTTGGCAAACCAAAAAAGTTTACCTTTAAAATCAAAGATCATGTCGAATTAGGTGAGGATCTGGACTTGATTGATATTGAGCGAGCAGGGAAGATCTCCGGATCACGTTTTTATTTTCTCAAAAATGAATTAGTTCAGCTCGAATTTGCTTTGGTCCAATATGCCCTAGATATTTTAGTCAAAGAGGGTTTTTCCCCGATGATTCCGCCGATACTTCTCAATCGTGAGACAATGACCGGTGCTGGTTATCTGCCCGCAGGTGAGGATGAAATTTATAAAAATCAAGACGATCTGTTTTTGGCCGGAACATCAGAACAACCGCTTGCCGGATATCACAAGGACGAAATTTTGGAAAAAGGTGTATTACCTTTAAGATACGCCGGATTTTCCAGCTGTTTTCGTCGTGAGGCTGGCAGCCATGGTAAGGATGTTCGCGGAATCTTGCGCGCACACCAGTTTGACAAAGTTGAGATGTTTTCTTTCTGTGGACCAAAAGATTCTGAAAAGGAACATGAATTTCTGGTTTCTTTAGAAGAAAAAATTGTTTCTGGGCTGGGTCTTCCATATCAGATAATTGATATTTGTGCCGGTGATTTAGGAGCTCCGGCAGCGAAAAAATATGATTTAGAAACTTGGATGCCCGGTCAAGATCAGTATAGGGAAACCCATTCTTGTTCAAATTGCACCGATTTTCAGGCGCGACGGCTCAATATTCGTTATCGCGACAAAGACGGCAAGGTTGCCGTTCTCCACACTTTAAACGGGACTGCTATTGCCATCGGACGGATGTTAATTGCTATAATGGAAAATGGACAGAGAAAAGATGGTAGCATCGAAATACCGAAAGCGCTCCACAAGTACCTGCCCTATAAAGAGATTAAAAAATAATATTTGTAAAACAGGAGGACTATGGATATAAGCATTTCCACTAGGGGTGTGATTGTTACTGCTCGGCAGAAATCATACATAGAAAAAAGAATTTTAAAATTTAATAAATATTTGAAACATTTGAGCCCAGTTAAGGCAGCAGTCCAGTTGATTGATGACTCCGGACCAAATAAAACCGGAGTGACGCAGACAGTAAAAATTGATCTTGATGCTCCGGGCTACGAACTTCATGTCGAGGAGAAAAAGAATAACTTAATGAAGGCTTTTGCTAATGCTGTAAGTGCAGCGGAAAGACAAGTTAGAGATCAGCACAAGCAAAAAATCGAAAAGCGTCGTCGTGGAGTCAGCTTTGACAGCGTTGTTAATATCTTCGGAAAATTTCGCCGAAAGAAGTAAATTCCAATTGTAATAGTGCTTGTCACGTGCTAAAATTAGTTCGAAGTTTGTAAAGTTGAAAGTCCATAAATTTCATGGAATTGTTTTGATTTATAGACTTTGAAAACTTTTAATTTTTGGTTCAAATATGTCAATTTTTTCCAAATTTTTTTCTGACTCGAAACAGAAGGTAGTTAAGCGTTACCAGCCTTTTGTTGATGAAGTTAATGCTTTTGAAGCGGAGATCAAGAAGAAAAGTGACAAACAGCTCAAAGAGTACACTGTCCTCTATAAGAAAAAACTTGAGGATAAAAATCGGGAGCAACAAGAAAAAATTCTTGAAGGTATTATGCCGGAAGCTTTTGCTGTTGTTCGTGAAGTTTCCCGTCGTGTCTGGGGCGAGCGGCACTTTGATGTTCAGTTAATTGGTGGAGCGGTTCTTCATAAGGGCGAGATTGCCGAAATGAAAACTGGTGAAGGAAAAACACTTGTTGCAACACTAGCACTTTATCTCAATGCCCTTACCGGACGCGGCGTTCATCTAGTCACGGTGAATGATTATTTATCTCGCAGTCAGGGCGAGGGAATGGGCGAGATTTATAATTTCTTGGGTTTGTCGATTGGCATTATTCAAAATCAACAAATCTCGTATAAATTTGAGAAGAAAAAAGACTATAAACATTATTCAGAAGCTGATGGTTCCAATTTAATTCCCTGTTCTCGCAAGGAAGCCTACGCTTGCGATATAACTTATGGCACCAATAATGAATTCGGTTTTGATTATCTTCGCGATAACATGGCACCAACCTTGGAACATTGCGTCCAGCGTGAACTCAATTATGCTATTGTCGATGAGGTTGATTCAATTTTAATTGATGAGGCGAGGACCCCATTAATAATCTCTGCACCGGCGGAAGAGTCAGCTTCGCTCTATCAGAAATTTGCAGCCCTAGTTCCAAGGTTAACCAAAGATCAAGATTATACCGTTGATGAAAAAGATCGGGCGGTAATGATTACTGACGAAGGGATAAAAAAAATTGAGGAAGCGCTTGGTGTCACTAATATTTACGATCAAGACGGGATAATGCTTGTTCACCATCTGGAAGAGGCGTTGAAAGCACATGCTTTATTTAAAAAAGATAAAGATTATATTATCAAGGATGGTGAAGTAGTCATTGTTGATGAGTTTACCGGTCGGCTGATGCCTGGCCGTCGTTACTCTGAAGGACTTCATCAGGCGATCGAGGCTAAAGAAGGGGTTGAAGTTAAGCGTGAGTCGCAAACGATGGCAACGATCTCTTTCCAGAACCTGTTCCGGCTTTATAACAAATTGTCCGGTATGACCGGTACAGCAGCGACTGAAGCTGAGGAGTTTTACAAAATTTACAAACTTGACGTGACTGAGATTCCGACAAATAAGCCGATGGTTAGAATTGATCGTCAGGATCAAATATTTAAGACTGAAAATGGGAAAATTCAAGCAATCGTTGCTGATATCGCCGAAAAACAGAAAATAGGGCAGCCGGTTTTAGTTGGCACTGTATCTGTTGAGAAAAACGAACAGATATCAAAGAGCTTGAAACGTGGCGGAGTAAAGCACGAGATACTTAATGCTAAAAATCACGCCCGTGAAGCAAAGATCATCGCCAAAGCCGGTCAGCGTGGTGCGGTGACCGTTGCCACTAATATGGCTGGTCGTGGTACCGACATCAAATTGGGCGAAGGTATCGCTAAGCTTGGCGGTCTATATGTAATTGGTACCGAGCGTCATGAGTCGCGACGAATTGATAACCAGCTTCGAGGACGTGCCGGTCGTCAGGGTGATCCTGGTTGTTCTCAGTTTTTCGTTTCGATGGAAGACGACCTGATGCGAATTTTTGGCGGTGATCGAATGAAAATGCTTATGGAACGTTTAGGCCTTCCTGAAGATATACCAATTGAAAATTCAATGATCTCTAAATCAATTGAGTCAGCTCAGAAGAAAGTTGAGGGACATAACTTCGACACTCGCAAACATTTGGTCGAATATGATGACGTGATGAACTCACATCGCAAATATATCTATAGTAAGAGGCGAAAAGTTTTGGAGTCAGCGGCGAATGGAAGCGACGAAATAAAGAACGAAATTATCTCAATGGTCAAAGAAGAAGTTGAGGCGATGTTTGTCGCTTTGGCTGATGACAGGGAAAAATTAAGAACGGAAGTCGAAGCGATTTTTGGTGAGGGGAAAATTAGGGAACTTTCACTTGACCAAATATTAAAATATATTGACGAAGAATATCAAAGACGTGAAAAAAGATTTGGTTCTCTTGTCATGAGACAGATCGAACAAGCAGTTTATCTGCGGAATATTGATATGCTTTGGGTCGAGCATTTGACGACAATGGAAGAGCTTCGAACTGGCATTGGTCTTCGCGGCTATGCACAAACTGACCCACTTGTTGCCTATAAGCGTGATGCTTATCGCCTTTTCCAGAATCTCCTTGCGGCGATAAAATCTGGGGTAGTTAAAAATATTTTCCGGATTGAAATTTCAGCGCCACCACAGGTTAAGGAGGAGAGGCCACTTGAATATCAATCACCTGACCCAAATGAAATTGGTGATCTTAAAGATGAAATGGAAGAAATTTCGACTGAAAACACCAGTGGCTCCAAACAGGGCGAAGGAGTGACAACAGTGATAAGGCAGAAAGGAAAAACAGTTTATGACCGGATGGAACAACCAACCGGTGAAACCCAGACGATAAAAAGTGCGACACATATCGGTCGAAATGATCCTTGCTCGTGCGGAAGCGGCAAAAAATATAAAAAATGCTGCGGGAAATAAAAGTAACTGGATGAAAACAAAAAAGATTTTTTACAAAGACCAAGTTCTTGTTGTTAACCAACGTGGTGGTGGGATTGCGGAGTACTATTTAAGCTCAGGATCGAAACGAACAGATATTATTTTTGGTTATAGCGACGAAGATAAATATGCCGGCAGCATGGGAGATGTTCTTTCTCCTTTCCCCGGCAGAGTTGAAAATGGCGAATACACTTTTTATGGTGAGAAGAATAGAATCATCGGCCTATCGGACCCAGGGAAGAATCCTTGTCATCCGTTTGTAAAATATCTTGATTGGGATTTGGAATTAATCGACGAGAATCATTTGCGGGCAAGATTGCAATTCAAAAATGGTTCCAGTCATGATTATGGCTATCCATATTCGCTCAGTTACAAGATTGATTATGAGCTGAATAATTTCGGTCTTATTATAAAAACACTAGTAAAAAATATCGGAGAAAAGGTGGCCCCTTTTGGTCTCGGTTTCCATCCGTATTTTTCTTTTTCTGGCCAGATCGATGAAATTAAATTGAAAATTCCAGCGAAAAAAATGGTTGATTTTGATCATGATTTAAAACCAACAGGTAAATTTACCGAGATTAAAGATTCAAATCTGGATTTTTCTCGGAATAAAAAAATTGGAAGCAAGAAAATTGATAATTGTTTTTTTGATCTTGATTTTGATCAAGATCAGGTCGCAAAAACCAAACTTACATCTTCCGATGGTATAAAAGAAATTACTATTTGGCAGGATAGTAATTTCCCCTACTTGCAGGTATACACCGGAGACAACATGAAAATCAGCCAATATTTACGACGGGCAGTTGCAATTGAGCCGATGAGCTGTTGCGGTTATGCAGCCAATGTTCCGGACATGGGTCTAATTGAGCTACAACCTATGGGTGAATTCTTCGGTTCTTGGGGTGTTAATTGCAATTTTTAATCATTGAAAAAAATGCTATAATACTATCAGTTAATCGAGGAGGGGTTTGAAAAGAGTTCTACTTGTAATAATGGACGGTTGGGGCCTTTCGCCTTTGAAGGAAGGCAATGCTACTTATTCTGCGAAAACTCCGAATCTCGACTGGGTTTATGGTAATTATCCCAAGACTGCAATTTCGGCCTCAGGTATTGATGTCGGTGTTTCTGCTGATGAGGTTGGCAATTCTGAAGTAGGTCACCTAAATTTAGGTTCTGGTCGAGTTGTTTGGGAGAGTTTGCCTAGAATCGACCAGTCAATCACCAAAGGTGATTTTGCCAAAAACAAAAATTTAATCTCGGTTTTGGATCGTGTCAGATCAAACGGATCGAGCCTTCATCTCTTTGGCCTCTGTTCGGCCGGAGGAGTTCATTCAAGTATAGATCACCTCTATGCTTTCTTGCGATCAGCCAAAGAACGAGGGGTTGAGAAGGTATATATTCATATGGTGACTGATGGGCGTGATACTGCACCGAAGGTTGCTCTTGAGGATGTAAAATTAATAGAGGCGAAAATTGCTGAGATTGGTGCTGGGAAAATCGCAACAATTATCGGTCGATTTTATGCAATGGATCGTGATAAACATTATGAACGAACCTCAAAATCTTATAATTTGATGGTCTTGGGGCAAGGTGATCAGTATAAGACAGCAGGAGAAGCGATCGAGGCAAATTATCGGGCTGGGGCTGATGATGAAAAAATTGGCTCATGTTTGATAGATTCGAATGGGATTATTAGGCCTGGAGATGGTCTCATATTTATTAACTTCCGCTCTGATCGCATGCGGCAAATGCTCTCAGCTTTTGAAAATGACAGTGTTTCAGAATTTCAACGACAGAAAGTTAATAATTTGGCGATGGTTAC
>JAQVAO010000021.1 GCA_028690755.1 Patescibacteria group bacterium
GATAAGCTCGAGGGCGGTGGTTCGAATCCACCTAGGTCCGCCATTTTGGGTGGGTGGGGTAGCTCAGCGAGCAGAGCGCAATGGGCTCATAACCCGGAGGTCGCCGGTTCGAATCCGGCTCCTGCCTGCCCTGCAATTCTTGGCTCCGACGATTCCGTCGGAGCCTTTTCATTTTTAGGATTATTTGCTAAAATTCCCAATGGTGGTAAGACAAGAGCCGGAGGCAGAGATGGAGAAAAAAGCGAAACCCGGAGATATTGCTTCATGCCCGATCTGCAACGCTCGATTCCCACTCGACTGCCTGACGAGGATCCCAAGGCACAGCCGACGCAAGAATCTCGTCGCAAATGGGATATTTCCTCCTCGACGGACAGATGATCTGGAGGAGTGTCCCGGCTCGAATGCGCTGATCAAGTAGACGGCGCTGAAAGCTAGCAAGCTCATCCGGATCAGAAGATCCGGATTTTACTTTCTGGGAGATAAATTATCAATTATTGTGTAAAAAACTCTTGACAAAATGTAAAGTATACTTTACATTTATTATAGGAGCTAGCATTTGATCGGAGGGTCACCACGAATCCATCAAGGGTAGCTCCGATATAATAAAATTTAGAATTAAAGTTTGAAATTTAAACGTAATAAGGGAGTAAGTATGGGAAAAATTATCGGAATTGACCTTGGCACGACAAATTCAGCTGTTGCTGTGATGGAAGGTGGCGAGGCAAAAATCATTTCAACTGCAGAAGGCGGACGAACCTGTCCATCTGTTGTTGCTGAAAACAAAAAAGGGGAGAGGCTGGTTGGTCAGTTGGCGAAACGTCAAGCGGTAACAAATTCAGAAAATACAATTTTCTCCGTCAAGCGTTTTATCGGATGCAAATTTGAGGATAAGGAGTCGCAGGAGGATTTAAAAAAGATGCCGTATCAAACCAAAAAGGCATCCGACGGCTCTATCCGTGTTGTGATGAATGGTAAAGAGTATTCTCCACAGGAGATCTCTGCGTTCATTTTGCAAAAATTAAAAGCTGATGCTGAAACTTATCTTGGAGAAAAAGTGACTGAAGCGGTAATCACCGTTCCGGCTTACTTTAATGATTCGCAGCGCCAGGCAACCAAAGACGCGGGTAAAATTGCTGGTCTTGAGGTCAAAAGAATAATCAACGAACCAACAGCCGCTTCTTTGGCTTATGGTCTTGATAAAAATAAGAATGAAAAGATCGCTGTCTATGACCTTGGTGGCGGAACTTTTGACATTACAATTTTAGAGCTTGGAGACGGCGTTTTCGAGGTCAAAGCTACTAACGGTGACACTCATCTTGGCGGTGACGACTTTGACCAAAAGGTTATGGATTATATTATTGATGAATTCAAAAAGGATCAAGGAGTCGATCTCCATTCTGATAAAGCGGCGATCCAGCGCGTAAAGGAAGCAGCGGAAAAAGCCAAAGTTGAGCTCTCAACTTCTAATGAAACTGAGATAAATCTGCCATTTATTACCGCTGATTCTTCCGGCCCCAAACATCTTCAAATGAATATTACCAGAGCCAAATTAGAGCAGCTTGTTGGTGATCTAGTTGAAAAATCCTTAAAGCCTTGTGAAAAGGTCTTGAAGGATGCCAAGCTTGAGGTCAAAGATATTGATGAAGTGATTTTGGTTGGTGGTCAGACAAGAATGCCGGCGGTTCGCGAAGCGGTTAAAAAGTTTTTTGGCAAAGAGCCGAACCACACAGTAAATCCTGACGAAGCAGTTGCAATCGGTGCAGCTATTCAGGGTGGTGTTCTTGGTGGCGAAGTCAAGGATCTGCTTTTGCTCGATGTCACACCACTCTCATTGGGAATTGAGACTTTGGGCGGTGTGATGACAAAGCTAATTGAACGCAACACTACGATCCCGACCTCAAAATCGCAAATATTTTCTACCGCTGCTGATAACCAGACCCAAGTAGATATTCATGTTTTGCAAGGCGAGAGAGAGCTTTCGGCTGATAATAAGACTCTAGGGCGATTTATACTAGATGGTCTTCCGCCTGCACCGCGCGGTGTTCCTCAGGTAGAGGTAACTTTCGATATTGATGCCAATGGTATTGTCAATGTTTCTGCCAAAGACAAAGCTAGCGGCAAAGAGCAAAAAATTACTATTACATCCTCATCTGGTCTTTCGGAAGAAGAAGTTGAAAAAATGAAAAAAGACGCTGAGGCACATGCGGAAGAGGATAAAAAGAAGCGCGAGCTTATTGAGGCAAAAAACATCGCTGAAAATCTGATTTATACTGCGGAGAAGAGCTTAAAAGATGCTGGAGATAAGGTTGACTCAAACAAAAAGACCGAAGTTGAAGATAAAATTAAAGCTCTGAAGGATGTTTTAGCTGAGGACAATGTCGAAGTGATCAAAAATAACACTGAGTTGCTGTCGAAAGTTTTGCAAGAATTAGGCGCTTCGATGTACCAACAGGCCAATCAAGAGCAAACTGCTAAAGATGATGACAAAGCTGAAGATGCTGGCACTGAGGAGAAAAAGTCTGAAGATTCTGAGGAAAAAGAAGAGGAAAAATAATCTTTTGTACCGGGTTTTTGGGCCGTGATAAACGGCTCAAAAACCCTGGTAATTGTACCTTACAAAAAATATTGCTAAAATAAATACAGTGGAGCCAGGTAGTAGAAATTCGACTGAAATTATCTGCTTTCTGGCCGTAACGTTTTGAATAGGCAGAGATGTAGCTTATAATTTGTAGTGTTGTTCGCGGAAATAATTTTAAAGAAAGCTGTGGAATTTTCACTACCTGGGAGGGGAAGTTGCTGGATTTTTTAAAAAAACCTATATTCTTGATTATTATCGCTGCTGCAATTATCGCTGCTGGAATTTGGGCTTATGTTTCTAACCGCAGTCAGGAGAAGGCTGCAGAAGAAAAAGCAGCCGAAGAGCAGGCGAAAGTTGATCCCCAGACTCAGCCCCTGGCTGCTGATCTGACTAACATCGATATCGGTGAGGTAATTGATTCAATTAAAAGTCAGACTGACATCGCCGATAGCAATGCAACAAGCGCTGATAGCAGAAACCAATTGGCGGCGATCGATATTCAGTTGCCGAAAAGCCTAGCTCAGGGTTCTGGCACAACCAATTATGTCTACATTTCATCCGCCGATCGGATTTATAACTGGGTGATTTCCATCTCCAATGCATCCGAGGCTTTTGTTAGATCGAGAGTTTACAAAAATGATTATCTTGGCGATCTGACAGCGATAAACCGAGATTTCTGGAAAATAAATTATGTCCAGGCTTTGCAGATTGCCGAAAAAAATGGTGGGCTTGATTTTCGCAACTATTACGACGTATCTTCAGTCCGCCTGGTGCTGAAAAACGGTGATCCGAAGGGCTGGCTTTACTGGTATGTGACTTATACCGCAACTGGTCAGGTCAAATCGATTCAGATTGATGCCAATTCTGCCGCGATAATGTCGGATGACGAAGAAGAATAAAGTTATTGTTGAAACTATATTAATTCAAGAAGGGCAGTCCCTTAACGTTTTTTAGGTGAAATAAATGGCTCAGGATTTTTATAAAACACTTGGTGTCGCCAAAGATGCCTCCAGTGAGGAGATAAAAAAAGCTTATCGCAAGCTTGCTTTGAAGTATCATCCGGATCGTGGTGGCGGAGAAGAAGCGTCGAAAGAGTTTAAAAAAGTAAACGAGGCTTATCAAGTCTTATCTGATCCGCAAAAAAGATCTCAGTATGATCAATTTGGTAAAACTGATTTTTCCTCCGCCGGTGGCCAAGGTGGATTTGGTGGTTTTTCGGGTTTCGAAGGCTTTTCTGGTTTTGGGGGTGATGGCCAAGGTTTTGAGTTTAATTTTGGTGGTGGCGGGTTGGGAGATATATTCGAAAACTTTTTTGGCCAAGCATTCTCACAAGTTCAGGCAGAGATTCGAATCACTCCGGCCCAGGCGGTTCTCGGTGATAAACTTCAAGCTGAAATTGCTGGTGAAAAAGTTGAGCTTGATCTTCCGGCCGGTATTCAGGATGGGCAGTCTTTTAGAATTCCTGGTAAGGGCCGACAGCACAAAGGGGGGCGCGGTGATCTTATTTTGACCGTTAGAATTGAAATACCAAAAAATATTACTAAAGAGCAACGTGAACTCTATGAACAGCTACGTGAAGTTGAGTCGAAAAAACGGAGTTGGTGGGGAAGATAATTAAAAAAGGATTCCGTGCGGAATCCATAGGTTCTCTTGGTGGCCGGTCTTTAGAGCCAGCCACGACTGCCGCCGCGCTTGGCGCGACCGCTAGTCTTTTTCTGGACTTTGATTGTGGCTGGTTTGGCTTCGCCACCCTCGCGCTTCTTCAGTAGCCAGTCGTCAAGATAGTAGGCTCCGAAAGTAGCGAGACCAAAGAAGGTCCCGATGTTCAGCGCCCAAGGCTTGAAGCCGCTCTCAGACTTGACCACCCAGAGGTAGCCATAGACCAGGAAGAAGTCCATACCGATGTTGGCGATGACCATCGACCATTTCAAGCCGTGCTTCTTGGTGTATTGCCAGACGCCAGCGGCCAGGAAGACTACGAGACCGATCAAAATGCTGAGATACATCAGCTTGCCTCCCGTTTCGGTGAATTGATCCTAGCAGATATATAGCAGAAACTGCCGAAACTGTAAATAAATTTAAAAAGGGCGGCTTGCGCCGCTAAAATAATTTATTGTTCTCTTATAGCTTTTTTAATACTCTTAGTTTTGCACTACGGGAGCGGGGATTGGTCTTGAGCTCTTCATCCCCTGCTACGGTTGGTTTCTTGGTTAGCACTTTATATTGTTCTTTATTTTCCTCTTCTAGTTTTCTGAAAGTGTGTTTGACAATTCTGTCTTCTCCAGAGTGAAAGGAGATTATCGCCAATCGCCCGTCCCCTGCCAATAATTTTGCTGCCTCGGGGATAAATTCTTTTAATATATTCAGCTCATTGTTGGTTTCAATTCGTAGAGCTTGAAACACGCGAGTTGCCAGGTTAATTTTGTATTTACCTTTATAATTTGTCGGAAATGACATCTCGACAATCTCTGAGAGTTCGGCGGTGGTGCTAATCTTTTTTTCCTTCCGCCCTTCAACAATCATTTTGGCGATTTTGCGGCTGTTGCGTTCTCCGCCATAGTCATAAAAAATATCAGCCAGATCTTTTTCACTGTAATAATTTACAATATCAGCAGCGGATTGCTCGTCTTTCTGGTTCATCCGCATGTCAAGCGGGGAATCGGTCTGAAAAGTAAATCCGCGCTTGGGGTTATCGAGCTGATAGCTGGAAACACCGAGATCAAGTAGGATAAAATCAACTTTATCAATTCCCTGGCTCTTTAATATTTTTGGTATATTCGAGTAATTATCGTGAATAAAAGTAATTTGACTCTCAAATTCAGCCAGATTTTTCTTTGCGGCAAAAATCGCCTCCAAATCACGATCAATTCCAATTACTTTCGACTTTCGACTTAGAGCTTTCGACTCGCAAAGCAAAGCTTTGCTATGTCCACCACCGCCCAAAGTGCCATCGACAAAAATACCATTGGATTTTCGTGGTATATATTTTAAAACCTCTTTTACAAGTACCGGTTGATGTTTAAATTCCATGGGGAAATTATATCACAAATAGTCTTTTTTGTCAGCGCTTTGACTTAAATTTTAACATTTGTTATAAATAGGTCATATGAAATACAAAAACTTGCTAGCCCTAGCTCTTCTTACTAGCCATAAAGGCGGCAGTTTTTAGTTTGATAAAATAATTTGAAAAGAAAATCTGCCGCCCGCGGGCGGTTTTTTGGTTCGTTTGAGTCATTCGCACTTGTAGCATCACTTCTAGAAGAGCGAAAAGCTCAAAGGAGAGCAAGCAATGTGTGAGATTGTTGACCTGTTTGCGCCGACAATACCGAAGGTCGAAATCCCGAGTGAGTACTGTGGTGATCGGAACGCTTTGAGTGTGAGGGTCTGGTCCACCGCTCGCATGGTTTGTGAGCGGCTGCGCCTGAACCTCACGGCGGTGATTTGCGACTTTGTCAACAACCACTGTCGCGCGATCATCGAGAATGTCGAGGGCCGGCGGGTAGTCGGCACCGGTGACTGCTTCGAGACTGCCGTGGCATCAGCCGAGATCATCGAGTAGATCACGGTTGGGAGTCATCCCGAAGGGAATGATTGGTATGAGCCGTTCCCATCCGCCTAGGCGGATGGGATTTTCATTTATTTGACAAACAAAATTGTCTTTTGTTATATTGAAACTAATGAAAGCATACAACACAAATAGCTGGTATTTCTTTTTTGGAGAACTGACCTAAGGCCAGCGTTTTGTTGTTGATATAAAAATAGAGGTGGAAAATTGCTGGCCGACGGCCAGTTTTTTTGTTTGCACTGAGCCTGTCGAATGTGTTTTTTCTTGAGCCGATGAGCAATTATCGTCTCAAGCGGAGAACAAATCGGGAGGTGCCACTCATGAGTGTGCCAACGAGTCAGTTCAGCATTCCGTCTGCTGTTATGATCTACCACCATCATCTTTCCGCAGCCGCAGAAGCACGGCAGGAGCGATCAGCCACTCTCGTCGCTTATCACGAAGCGGAAGCCCAGAAGGCGGCGGAGCAACTAGCCAGACAGGGCTACCAACTAGCACCGCCGGTACAACCGGCACAGAACCAAGCTGCCAGCTAGGCAGTAGTCGACCCATCCTCGAGCAGGATGGGTTTTTCTTTATTGATTTGATACAATATTTATGGTATTATTTTATCATTCTGCGGGGTCGTAGTTCAGTTGGTTAGAACGCCACACTGTCACTGTGGAGGTCGCCGGTTCGAGTCCGGTCGATCCCGCCATCAAAAAGTAGCCGAAAGGCTATTTTTTTGTTGCAAATATATATCAAAGTATTATAATTAAGATATATTTTTTAAGTTGGGGGAATTATGAAAAAGTTTTTGGTCTCATCTTTTTTGTTGTTTTAGTTTCTCTTCTGATTATCACCCCGATAAAAGCTTTGGCGGCTGATGATGTCTATTATGATCTGGGTGACGATTCCAGATTGTACATCGGCGCTCTTGTTTGTAAAGTTGCAAACTGTCTTTTAGAAGGGGAAGCATCGGATTGGTACAATTACTCAACGACGTCAGAAAACGTCGCTGGTGATGGTGGTCTCGGCCAAACCTTGGTCGTCAGTCCAGGTGACACTCTATCCTTCTATGGCGCCACAGAGGTTACCGGTCAGGCATCGATTAACCCAGTGTATGGTATCGAATTTACAAATTCATCATATATGACGATCCACGATTTATTCGGTAATGTTGTTGAAGGAGTCGATTATTCTGACATCGATGATGATGGAACCAATTTTGAATATTACGATATTAATAATATTCTTCTGTCGGCTGCTTTAACTGACGCAGCAGATGAACAGATCGGAGCAATTACTGCAACTGTAGAAGCTGATACTCCTGACGGCACTCTAATAACCGGAATTTTTTATCTTGTTGATCCAGATCAAGAGAGGATCGGTTTTGGTCCTCAGAGAGCGATGGCGGCAGATGATGATCTGTATTTACGCTCGGAAGTAAGAATGCTAGTTAGTGTGCCAAGTGAAACACCGGCGGAAACTGTCGCGCCACCAGCTGCTCTTCCAGCGACAGGTGCCGAGTCACAAACAAAAATCAATTACCTATTTCTCTTGGGGTCTGTAATTATAATTGCTGGGACAGGATATTTTCTAAAGCGTGTCAGAAGCTAAATCAAAAAAGAAAAAACTTTCGCCTAAATCAAAAGCGCTGTCAATTATTTTGGCAGTCCTTTTGGTATTGTTGATATTTTTGTTTTTTGACTTTGGGTTACCATTTGTTGAAGAAAGAATTAATCCGCCAGAAAGAAAGATTTACCATGATGACAATGCCGGAAAAATTACCGAGTTTAATCTAATAATTGAAAAATTAGCTATTGATGTCCCGATAATAGCTAATGTCGATGGCAGGGATAAAAATGTCTACAATCAGGCTTTAAATGACGGTGTAGCCCATTACAAAAACACCGCTTTGCCAAACTCCGGAAGTAATATTGTCATTTTTGGTCACTCAAGCACTTTTTTGGGTGCGGGTGAATATTCAAAAGTTTTTGCGGCACTAAATGATCTCGAGATCGATGATGAAATAAAAATAAATTTTAATCAGCAGGAGTATAAGTACAAAGTTTCTGAGAAAAAAATAATTCCTGCTGATGATCTTTCGGTGCTTCTACCGACCGAGAGGGAGATA
>JAQVAO010000022.1 GCA_028690755.1 Patescibacteria group bacterium
TGGTTTTGGCTTCAGCAGGAATCGCTGCTTCGATTTTGGGTAGCTTTTTGATTCGAATATTGAAAAAAACCAAACCCCAGATGACTCTAAACATTGGAATTTATGCTAGTGCGCTGCTTATGGCCGGTTTTTCTTATTTGATTTCGAAATATTATGTTGCTGATATCAAAGTATTCTTTTTGACTCTCATTGGTCTTGTTGCCGGAGTCGCGATCGGAATGATCACCGAGTACTACACCTCCGATCACAATTTACCGACCAGAAAGCTGGCTGCCTCCTCAGAGGGTGGCGCCGGACCGAATATCATCTCCGGATTAGCGCTGGGCATGGTCTCAACCGCTTACCCGGTGATTATCATTGCTGTAGCGATTCTCGTTGCTTATAAATTATCGGATCTTTATGGCATCGCGATCGCCGCTGTCGGTATGCTTTCAACGCTGGGAATTACGCTGGCGACCGATACTTATGGCCCGGTGGCTGACAATGCCGCCGGCATCTCGGAGATGGCTGGTCTTGATCCGGAAGCGAGGAAAAATTCTGAAGAGCTCGATGCTGTTGGTAATACCACTGCCGCTGTCGGCAAGGGTTTTGCTATCGGTTCGGCCGCTCTCACCGCCCTAGCACTTTTCGCCGGCTATACTCAAGCAGTTGGCCTGGGTTCGATTAATCTACTTGAGCCAAGAGTTATCGCCGGGATTTTGATCGGTGCAATGTTGCCATTTATCTTCTCCTCACTAACAATTCATGCGGTTGGTGAAGCGGCAAAGTCGATTGTCGATGAAGTTCGTCGCCAATTTCGGACTATTCCCGGTATTATGACTGGTAAATCTTCTCCGGACTATAAAAATTGTATTAAGATTTCGACTGATTCAGCTTTGAGAAAAATGGTGACGCCGGCGATTATGGCGGTTTTGGTGCCGATCGCTGTTGGTTTTACTCTTGGACCTGAGGCACTTCGTGGACTTTTGGGTGGTGGTATTGCTAGCGGTTTTGTGTTGGCACTTTTCATGGCTAATGCTGGCGGGGCTTGGGATAATGCGAAGAAATATATTGAAGCTGGTAATCTTGGTGGTAAGGGAAGTGATGCTCACAAATCAGCGGTTATCGGTGACACCGTTGGTGATCCGCTCAAAGATACCTCTGGTCCATCGCTAAATATTTTAATTAAATTGATGTCGATCGTTGCCTTCCTGATCGCGCCGCTGGTTGTCGTTCAATATAGTTTTAAAATCAGGGCGATAGTTACCGGTTCAATCTTTGCGATCGTAGTTCTTTATTATCTCTTCATTTGGCTACAGCCAAAGTTTGCAAAAAAGCGGGCATAGAATGAAAAAGCTGACTCCAAATAATCAATTTGAACTAAGAAAAATTGACGGTGAGAGTGTGCATTTATCTGGTGAAGGTGAGGCGATAATTCCGAAAAATGTTCTACCCAAAGATGCTAAAGTCGGGGACAAATTTGTTCTAAATGTCCTCGACCCAGAATCTGAAGCAGAGAAGGGTCAAGCGACGGCTAGAGAGATCTTAAACGAAATATTAAAGCCCAAAGAATAATTTAATTGTTGATATTATCACACTCAACTAGTATTATTGAGTTGAAATAATTATCATATTTTTATATGGCAAAAAAAGACAAGGATAAAAAGGAACTATCCCGCAGGGTTAGGGTTTGGCGAAGAATAAAATTGCCGGTGGTGATTTTGGCGGGTGTGATAATTCTTTTCCTGTTTATTTTTGGTGTTTATTCTGTTTCTTTTGCTAAAAAATCTTATCGCAACATTTTTATTGGCGATCTCAACCTTGGTGGCAAGAATAAAGATCAGATCTCAGAAATTTTAAAACCAAAAACAGAGGAGTTCGTTAGCAGCGATTTCATGCTAAAATACAACGCCAAAGAAGGCGAAGCCCGAGAATTTGTGATCAAAACTGATGATGTTGGCCTAAATTATGATGTAACAAAAACAGCTGAGGAGGTTTATGCCGTTGGTCGTCAAGGCGGCGCCTGGCGAAGTTTTTATCAACAATTCAAAACCCTTTTTCTGCCCTATAAAGTTGACGCGGTATATACAGTCAATAATGAAGCCTTAAAAAAACAGCTTGCTGAAATTGCCCTGGAGATTGACCAGCCGGAAAAGGATTACTCGTTGGTCTATAGGGGTGATGGGATTTTTGAGCTTTCGACAGAGAGGCAGGATGGTCGAAGGATTGATCAAGAAAAGTTGCTGGAAATTATCGATTTACAAACCAAAGTGATCAAAAAAAAGGAGATAATATTCGAATCGCAGGTTTTTCAGCCTCAGATTACAGAGGAGAATGCACAAATAGGGCTAGAGCAGGCAAACAAAATACTGGCGGCTGGCGATATCGAGCTAACATTCGCTGAGAAAAGTTTCACCTTGGATGTCGACACTATCGCTGGTCTGATCGGATCGAGACCGAAAAAAGATCAGATGGAGATTTTTGTTATCAAAGAGCGAAGCGACAAGCAGTCGAAAGCGATCGCTGACTCAGTCGATCGCCCGGCCGGAGATGCGGTACTTTCAGTATCAGGTGGCAAAGTAGTCGTTTCTAGTGAGTCACAAGCCGGACGAGAGCTCGACCAAGCGCAAACTTCTATTGATATTGAAAATACGATTATGGCCAGAATTTTAGCTGAAACATCGAAGGTTGACAGCAAAAAAATTGAGCTCAAGGTGAACCTAATTCAGCCTGAGATAGATTCTGCTAAATTGGCCGAATACGGCCTTCTGGAATTAGTCTCAACCGGTACCACCAGTTTTTATGGATCACCCGGAAACCGCGTACACAATATCTCTGTCGGGGCCAAAGCGATCAATGGAGCGTTGATTAAACCGGGTGAGGAGTTTTCGACCCTAAAGCGTCTGGGGAAAATTGATGCCTCTACTGGTTATCTACCTGAATTAGTTATTAAGAATAACAAAACTGTTCCCGACTACGGAGGTGGCTTGTGCCAGGTTTCAACGACATTGTTTCGGTCGGCACTCAATGCCGGAATGGAGATACTTGAGCGTCGCAATCATTCATATCGAGTCTCTTATTACGAACCGCCGATTGGTATGGATGCAACAATCTTTGACCCAGCACCAGATTTTCGCTTTAAAAATAATTATTCAAGCTATATTTTTGTTCAATCAAAAATTGTTGGCACCAAAATCACCTTTGAATTTTACGGGACGAAAGATTCCCGGCAGGTAGAAATTGGTCAAGCGGTTGGATTTGATTATGTTGAGCCGCCGGCACCGGTAGAAACCCCGGACGATTCATTGCAGCCAGGTGAAAGAAAACAGGTGCAGAAATCTCATCAGGGAGCATCAGCGAAGTTCCATTACAAAGTTACCCGTGATGGGAAGACCTTACAGGAAACCGATTTTCTCTCAAAATATGTTGCCCTCCCAGAAATTTGGCTTGTTGGCCCGGCCCCGGCCCCGGCACCAGAAGTTACTCCTGATCCAAGTGCAACTCCGCCGGTAACAGAACCGGCGCCGGCAGCATAGGATTAAATTTGATCTCTAAAATGAAAAGCCCCGGCTCGTGGTGAGCCGGGGTACGGGTGGAGTGAGACTGCCGGCAGTGCCGGCAAATGTGGAAGAAAAACGGCAGTGGGATATGCGCGGGGGATGAACGAGATAGATGAACCGCGCAAGATTGCTTGGGAGAGCCGATCATTCCTGATCGCTAGTCGACGTTTCCCCAGGAGTGGGGGCAATCAGGGGCCTGAACGGATCCCAAGACGCGGGAGGCCTTTTGGCAATGCCCTTTTGGGGCGATCCGGGGATTTTCGATCCCCCTGGCCAGTCGGTTGCCTCGGTGCCCGCGTGTACTACCGATTACAAGATAACATTTCTATTTTATTTGTCAACAAAATGTACAGGCTGAGTACATCGGTAACAAGTTTTTGTTTTCTAATGTTTCTAAATAATACTCAAAAGGATTTTTGTAGTCCAGCGATTCATGTGGCCTAAGGAAATTGTACTCTTCCAACCAGTAGGTTAAGTTTCTATTGAACTTATCAACATCAGTGGTAAAGTGGCCATCATTAATCCATTCATCTTGTATTGTTTGATTGAATCTCTCAACAACTGAATTGTCCTGTGGTGTTCTGGGTCTGGAAAACCAGTGGAGTATCTCTAGCTGTTTTAGCGCATCTTCAAATTGATCATAGAACTCTGATCCATTGTCAGTTTGTATGTTAGTGATTTTGGCATCAATTAAATAATGAAGCCGGTAAAGGAAATCTTTGGCTGATTTACTGGATTTGTTTTTATACATTCTGGCATATGCGATCTTTCCGTGATGATCAATTGCCGTTAAAACATATCTTTTAGTTCCATTCCAATAGAGTACAATCGTATCCAAATGGAACAGAAACCAATGTTCTTCTTTGATTTTTAGTTTCTGAATTCGATTCTTTTGTTTCTGAGATTTTAACTTCTTTTTGACTTTATCGTGCTTAATTTTATCCGGGTAGAGGTCAAACTTGTTGATAACTAATTGAACTTTATGGCTGGAGACTTCTTCTTCATATTCATCTTTGTAGAGTTTAGCGATCTTTCTTTTCCCCCAATGGAGATGATCTTCTCTTAGTTTTCTGATACGACACTCTTCTTTAAATGTAACTTCCGGTTTTCGTCGATTAATCGGAGCCCGAGACTTTTCTTCCAGAAGTTTTACCTTACCACTATCAAACCGCTTAAACCATTTGTAAAATGTTTTTGGAGCAATGTTAAAGTGTCTAGCAGTGATGTCGGCATTACGACTCCCAATAGTTTCATAGAATATCATCCATTCTAGCCGTAGCATAGCCCCAGTTGATAGTTCTGCATCCTTTGCCATGCTTCGCCAACGAGAAACATTATCCATTAGATGTAATGGTTTTTGTTTAAAAATCTTAATACCATTTACTGGCGGATCATACACACACGGAGCCTTAATCAGAAATGTTTGAGTCATTGGTAACCTTGGTTAAATTATCCAGTTGATTGAGACCTTCAATCATACCAGATTTGTTACCGATGTATCTCAACCTGCGCATATCGAATTCAAAAAACTATTCCGCTGTTTGATTTTAGCTATTTTTTTTGTTAGATTGATATTGCTTAGAAATTTGCAAGTTTCTATTTTTATTTTCAAGGAGAAATATGGCGAAGGAAAAAATGGTTTATTTCTTCGGTGGCAAAAAAGCCGAAGGAAATGGGAAGATGAAAGATCTACTTGGGGGCAAAGGGGCAAACTTAGCAGAGATGGTCAATTCTGGAGTTCCGGTACCACCTGGTTTTACCATCACTACTAAAGTTTGCAATTATTTTTCAGACAGCAAAGGGAAAATGCCGGCAAATTTTGACAAAGAATACAAAGAAGCGATCGAGAAAATGGAGCGTGCCGCCGGCAAGAAATTTGCCGATGAATCAAGCCCTCTTTTAGTTTCTGTCCGTAGTGGTGCTAAATTCTCAATGCCAGGTATGATGGATACAATTCTAAACCTCGGCCTTAACGATAAAACTGTCGAAGCACTGGCGACAAAGGCCAACAATCGCCGCTTTGCACTTGACGCTTATCGTCGTTTTATCCAGATGTTTTCCGATGTTGTTCTTGATATCAAAAAATCGATGTTTGAGGAGATTTTGGAGCATGTAAAAAAGACAGCTAAGGTAAAACTTGATACCGAGCTCAAAGAAGAAGATCTTGAAATTCTGATCAAAAAATATAAAGAGCTGGTGAAAAAACATTACGGAAAAGAATTTCCGACCGATCCAATGACCCAGCTTGCAATGGCAAGAGACGCGGTCTTTCAGAGCTGGAATAATCCACGAGCAATAACCTACCGCCGAATGAACAAAATCGCCGATGATCTTGGAACCGCTGTCAACGTTCAGGCGATGGTCTTTGGCAATATGGGCAACGACTCGGCAACCGGTGTTGGCTTCACCAGAAACCCGTCAACCGGAGACGCAGAATTTTACGGCGAATATCTTACCAACGCTCAGGGGGAAGATGTTGTTGCTGGTATCAGAACACCGAAACCGATATTAGAGCTCAAAAAGGAGATGTCAAAAGCATTCAAGGAGCTCAAAGAAATTACCGATAATCTCGAGAAACATTACAGAGATATCCAAGACTTCGAATTTACTATTGAGCAAGGAAAACTCTATATGTTGCAAACCAGAACCGGCAAGCGCACTGCCCATGCAGCAGTAAAGATTGCTGTCGACATGGTTAAAGAAAAAATGATCTCGGAAAAGGAAGCGATAAGCCGGATTGAACCCGAAAGCTTGAATCAACTTTTGCATCCGGTTTTTGATCCGAAAGTAAAATATGAGGCAGCAGCAACCGGGCTTCCAGCATCTCCAGGAGCCGCAGTCGGCCGAATAGTCTTTAGCTCCGAAGATGCAGTAGAGAAATCAGAAAAAGACAAAGTTATTTTGGTCAGAACCGAAACTTGCCCCGATGATATTCATGGTATGGAAGTTTCTGCTGGTATTTTGACCGCCAGAGGTGGAATGACCTCTCACGCTGCAGTTGTCGCCAGAGGTATGGGGAAATGCTGCGTTGCCGGATGTGAGGATATTAAAGTCGATGAAAAAAACAAAAAGCTAACTATGTCCGGCAAAGTTATCAAAGAAGGCGATTATATCTCAATCAACGGCTCAACTGGCGAGGTTATAATCGGACAGGTCCCTACCGTCGAACCATCACTTTCTGGTGATTTCGGCACAATAATGAAATGGGTCAACAAGATTAGACGACTGAAAGTCAGGGCAAATGCCGACATTCCAAGGGATGCGAAGGTTGCCAGAGAGTTCGGCGCCGAAGGCATCGGTCTTTGTCGAACGGAGCACATGTTCTTTGAATCCGATCGTCTACCTTTTATGCAAAAAATGATTTTAGCCGATACCGAAGCGGATCGTCGCAAAGCCCTTGATAAACTTCTGCCGTTCCAAAAAGAAGATTTCAAAGACCTTTATAAAGAAATGAAGGGGTACTCAGTCACCGTCCGGCTTCTAGACCCACCTTTGCATGAGTTTTTACCAAAAACTAAAGAAGAAGCCAAAGAACTTTCAAAGAAAATCGGTATTGACGCGAGTGTTATTTGGACAAAAACGCAAGATTTGCATGAATTCAACCCGATGCTTGGACATCGAGGTTGCCGCCTAGGGATCACTTACCCAGAAATTACCGAGATGCAAACCAAGGCAATTATCTCTGCCGCTTGCGAATTGGCCAAGAAAGACAAAATTAAAGTAGTGCCGGAAATTATGGTCCCGCTCGTTGGTAGTGTCACCGAACTACGCGATCAAAGAGAGATTATCGACCGCATCGCGGAAGAAACCATGAATTCTTACAGTACAAAAATTAAATACTTGGTTGGTACAATGATTGAAGTTCCACGCGCCGCCGTTACCGCTGATGAGATCGCTGAAGTTGCTGAGTTTTTCTCATTCGGCACAAATGACTTAACCCAAATGTCGATGGGCTTTTCCAGAGACGATGCCGGTAAATTTATTAAGATTTATATCGATAAAAAGATTTTTACTTCTGATCCATTCCAGACTCTGGACCAAGAAGGCGTTGGTAAATTTGTTGAGATCGGGATTGAGAAAGGTCGTGAAACTAAAGGCGATCTAAAAATCGGTATCTGTGGCGAACACGGCGGCGATCCGGATTCAGTTAAATTCTGCCACCGCGCTAAAATGGATTATGTTTCTTGCTCACCATACCGAGTACCGATTGCCTGCTTGGCTGCAGCCCAAGCGGTGATTGAGGAAAGTGAGACTTCAGAGTACTCAATGAAATAGATAATCTAGAAAATAAAAAATCGCCCAGTGGGGTGATTTTTTATTTGGCTACTTTGACTTTTGCCGGCCGAAGAACCTCACCAGCATACCTATACCCGGAAAGTATTTCTTCGACAACAGTCCCCGCAGGTTTGTCTGACTCAATCTCTTCAACCGCCTCATGAATCTGCGGATTAAATTCCTGACCTACGGAATCGATTCGCGCTAGCCCATTTTCAAACAAGATATTTTCAAACTGTTTTTCAATTTGTTTTATCCCTTGTGCCCAATTA
>JAQVAO010000023.1 GCA_028690755.1 Patescibacteria group bacterium
TATATATTTTATCCCCAATGATATTTTGCCATCTCAAAAATCGTGGCTTTTTTTCCTTTTCATTCTCTGCCTTTGGGCTATTCGATTCCAATGATTTGTCTTCGCTCTGAACTTCTGGTTTTTTTTCTTTGATAGAATTGAAGGAACGTACTTCCTCCCCGCTCGACTTACCTGCACGATCACGATTTTCGCCTTGCGCTGCAGCTACTGCCCCATAGCTCACAACCGAATCGTTCTTTCTGTCATCTTTATCAGCATTAAAAAATGATTGAGATTCAGCGCGCAGCTCTTCTTCAAGCTCACGTGATTTTTCTATAATCATATTCTCGACCATTGAGCGATCTTGAGAATACTTCTTTCTTGAATGTTCGATAATTCTATCTCTGTTGCCGGTTATTTTTTGTACCGGTGGTAAAGTCCTTGCAGAAAATGCTGGTTTTGTAATGCCATCGATTAGAAGCTTGGTATATATTTGATACCGGTCAAGATTTACCAAGTCATTTGCTTCGAAAACTGGTTCAAACTCTTTAACTAAGAAATCAGCATCGGTGCCACCAACACGAAAAGCAATTATTGTTCCAGCGTTACCAAAAACAGCATCACGAACGATCTCCGGCATCTGGGTGATATACTGATTGGCAATTGTCAGATTCAAATTATATTTTCTGGCTTCAGATAAAATAACCGAAAAAGATTCAGTGGCGAAATTTTGAAACTCATCGACATAAAGATAGCAATCTGGCCGCTGGTCAACTGTTACATCAGCACGACTCATAGCCGAAAGCTGTATTTTGGTAATCATCATCGCACCTAAAAGCGCCGAGTTATCCTCCCCGATCTTACCTCGAGAAAGATTGATGATCAGAATCTTCTCTGTGTCCATTATCTCCCTAATGTCGATCCTGGAATGCGGCTGACCGACAATATTTCTGATTGTTGCTGTAGATAAAAATTGTCCAACTTTGTTCAAAATTGGCGAAACTGCTTCCGTGCGAAATTTCGTATCATATTGTGCGAACTCATTAATCCAGAAGTCTCGAATCACTGGATCAACGACTACTGAAACAACCTTTTCTCTAAAATGCCTTTCGGTAAGCATTCTGGGGATATCCAGCATCGTAGATTCCGGATAATCTAGAAGTGCCAAGACTGTGTTTCTCAGGATATGCTCAAGTCTTGGACCCCATGAATCACCAAATATTTTCTTGAAGATGCCAACAAAACCTGAAGCCACCATGCCTTTAAAATCATCATCAACTTTATCCAAGAGGTTAAAAGCGATTGGATAAGAGCGATCAGCCGGGTCAAAGACAATCACATCATCAATTCGATCGTCAGGGACACAAAGCAATATTTTATCTGCCAAATCGCCATGAGGATCAACGATAATTACTCCCCGCCCTTCGACGACGTCGTCAATCGCCATATTTTCAATCAAAGTGGATTTACCAGTTCCTGATTTCCCGACAATGTAGCTATGTCGTCTCCTGTCCTCCATTTTAATTCCAAATTTGCGGTAAACATTTCTAAAGTTTGTTTCACCAAGTACAGTAATCTGCTTTGCATCAACATTTTCGGCTAACGGCAAATTTGCTGGTGGCTCCCCTTTCTTGCTTCCTGCCCAAACTATATGTGGAGTCTCAACTGTTTGATGTGGCAGATGGAAAATCGAGGCTAGTTCGGAGATATTAAGAATATAGCCATCATCAGAAAAATCTCTCGAGATGTATGAATCAATAAAACTTTTATCGTTTATTGATATCTCACTATTTTTGAAACCATTGGCGTTTGTGGTATTAAATTGTTTAAAAGCTGCCGCCAGACCCTGTACTTTTGTTCTGGCACCTACTGGATCACTGGCAACAGAAATAATTCTAATTTTTGTTTGGAAACCAAGCTTCATGATCTTAAATTCAATGCTTTTCAAGGCATCTTCAACCGGACCGGAAAGCTTTATTTCTCCGCCATCACCAGCGCCCATCAGCTCGACTTCCTTGCCAGCATCAACCAAAACTTTAAGGAAATTACCGCCAAACTCAACAAATTTTGTCGCAATAACTTGTGGAAAATTGGAGATGGAAATTTTCTTTTCACTATGACCCTTTTTCGTGTTGCTGATATGCTTAATGCCCTTTTCCTGCCATTCATCACCAACCGGGCGAATCATTATTTGCAACCAAATATCTTCTCCGGGATTTATCTTTGACATTACCGATGTTATTCCCGATAAGGGGTCAACCTCAAAGTCTGAAAACATTTTTATCGGGTAAACTTCGTTTCTGGTAGTTTTAAGCTCACAGCCTGCGACAAACCTACCATCAAGCCTAGTAGCTTTTGCATAGTCCTTTACTCGATTGATTTCCACCGTTGGATATTGCGCGTAGATCTGCCCCTCGACAAAATCAACCAAATGTTTCGGCACATGAACGTAAAACTGAACAAATTTGTCAATTGAAATAATTTCAAAACTGATGTGATATTGATATTGAGAGGAATCATTGTATATCCCGTGCAAACTGGCAAACATCTGCTCTGCTGCAAGTGGAGCTTTTTCGTTATTCCTTGGTACTTCAATTAACATCGTCTCGTATTCAAGCGAAGCTAGCCACTCTTCCCTACGCTTGTTCTCGGCGATTTTAAACCACAAAAAAATCAAATAGATCGGGCCAACGATCAGTATTGCGTAAATTAAATAAAGCAAAAAAACCATAAAAAATCCCTCACTAACATTATACTACAAGCGATACTTTTTTGTCTTTATTTTAGAGTTTCTCGACGACGTAACCACCCTCAACTTTTTTAAAGATCTTATTAGTTTGCAAGTTGATCAAAATTGTATTTTTCTTAACTTTTCTAGATTTATTAACTAGAGAAATAATTTCACCAAGGGATACCGGACGCTTGCTATTCGAAAGAATATTTTTAATCACATCATATACAGTACCATCACTATAACCCCATTCCCTAAGAGCGTAAATTCCGCGACCAATAAGGACAAAACGCTTGTCAGCAATCAGTTCATTGTGAACAGTAGCCTGGACAACTTTTTTATTATCAAATTTAAGCTTGGCGATTTCCTCAGTAATATCTTTAAAATGCATCGGCTTGCCGCCAGTTTTTAGAACATAATAGATTTTATCTCTAACATTTCTCGGGTTAACCGATGGCCAGCTTTTGAGACCAATCATACCGTTCTTCGCTTCAACAATTTTTGCCGAAAGCATAATTGCCGATTTCACCAATTCCTTAGGCTCTTTTTCTATACCAACAACTTCCGCTCTCAAGGCAGAAAAATCTTTAGGCAGGTCAATGTCTTTCAAATATTCAATAACCTTTTTGTTTATTGAAATTATTTTTTCCTTCAACACCTTATCAATTCTCCAGCCAGAAAGCAGATCGCTACTCTCATCAATAGATTCGATTTCGCTGATAATTGAAAAAGCCAGTCTTAAATAGTTCTTTGCAAATTTATAATTACCGGCAAGTTTAATAAAATCTTCTCCGATATTGTCATCAACAACAATTCCGCCGTTCTTTTCAAAAAGATTTATGATCTCATCAATTTTATTTTTGTAGTTCTTATTAAAATCCAAACGCAATTTTCTTAGCGAGTTTTTTTCAATCTGTCTGATTCTTTCTCTCGAAAGACCTAAATCCTTGCCGATTAATGACAGGGTTTCTTTTCTTCCTGTAAGCCCAAAGCGACCAGTAATTGATCTCTTCTCTTTTTCATTCAATTTCAAAACTAAACCATCGATAATATCGATTAGACTATTTTTCTCAGTTTTTCGCTTTTCTGCCATATTTACCTCTTAAAATTTAATCTTCCAGAATTACGTTTTCAACCGCCGCCCAATCACTTTTCCCGTCCTTTGGAATCAAAGCGACAATTTTGTCCCCAATGTCTGCTTTAAAATAAGTAATTGACGCAGTTAAAACATTATAAAGTTTATCATTGACATTGATTCGAAAACCTTCACCAGACTCTTCCAAAATTCCGATAACCTTTTCCCTGTCAACTGGACTAATCTGCTTATAAACAAAGCTGCCATCGGGAAGAATCGTCAATTTCAACATGTCACCGGTCACAAGTTTTGATTTACTGGCATAATTTGCCGGAACTTGAAATTTTTTACCGTCGGG
Organism: Patescibacteria group bacterium; assembly: GCA_028690755.1. Lineage (GTDB taxonomy): Bacteria > Patescibacteriota > UBA1384 > XYA2-FULL-43-10 > CAINNR01 > JAQVAO01. The sequence goes on from JAQVAO010000023.1 coordinate 4,144, forward strand.
AGCGACAAACTGCTCGCCATCGAATATTCCTTCAATCACATTGTCCGAATCTTGGTAATCTTCAGCAATCTGCTTCGCCATATCCTCAATTTCGGTAGAAAAAATAAGGGATTTCGCCCTTCTAATTTGGTTTTCGGCGCTATCGAGAAGTTGCTTGATAGTAGCCAGGTCCTCACCTTCTAAAGTTTGGTTTTTTTTGTCTTTTTTTGTCATCAATGTTCTTTTAATTTTACTATCAAATCATACAACAAAAGAAAATTGTTGTCAATACTTTTAGACCAAAAACATTTTAGGAGCTGGGTCCCTTGGCGTTTCCTTCTCCTATTCCCGGCAAATCGATCTTGTCAATCTGAGACCTTTCACTTATCTCCTCTTCAACAATCTCTTTTGGACTACCGTATTTCAAACGTGAAAGCTCTTTAATTGCACCAGCTAATTTTTTATTACCATTAAGATCCGGTGCAATACTCTGACCGTTAAATGCCGGCATCGGCGCATTATCGATCAACATTCTGATGTAAAAATTATATTTATCAACATTGGTTAAATCATCAATTGTAAGTGGGGCAAATTCCTTAACCAAGAACTCAGCATCAGCCGCTCCAACTCGAAAAGCGATGAGGTTCCCAGCATTACCGATTACTGCATTGCGAATATTTTCATCCATTTGAGCGATGTATTGGTTGGTAATTGATAGCGAAAGTTTATATTTGCGAGACTCTGACAAGATTGTGGCGAAGACATCGGTGATAAAGTTCTGAAACTCGTCGACGTAAAGATAAAACGGTGTTCTTTCATCTTCTGTTATGTCTTGACGCGAAAAGGCGCCCATAGCGATTTTAGAGACCAAAATCATACCCAAAAGAAAAGCGTTGATCTCCCCTATCAAACCCTTTGAAAGTTTGCACAAAAGAATCTTTTTTCCATCCATTACCTCGCGAAAATCAAAGGCAGATTTTGGCTGACCAATAATGTTTCTCATCATATCATTGGTCATAAAACGACCAAATTTTGAAGTGAAATAGTTTAGCATCTCCGATTTGTGAAAATCGGATGTCTTGGCCATTTGCTTCTCCAAGAAAGCTTTAACGACCGGATCTTTAACATACTTCACTCGATCTTTTTCAAAAACTGGATCAGTGAACAATCTCGGAATATCAACCAGGGTACCACCTTCCGGATGTGCCATTAAAGTCAGGGCAGCATTTCTCATCCAGTGCTCAAATTGCGGGCCAACAATTCCTGTTTGATTCGGATCAAACAATTTATAAAATATTTGAATTGCTTCCTGAACCAGAAAATCTCTCTGCTCTTTGGTTTTCCATTCCAATAAATTCAACCCCATTGGCCGATCGTAATCAGAGGGATCAAACAGAATCACGTCGTCGGCTCGCTCTTTCGGAATATGTTCTAAAATATATTCGACAGCATCACCGTTTGGATCAAGATAAGCGACACCCTTACCTTCCTTGATATCCTGCATGATTGCGTTTTGAAACAAAACTGTTTTCCCAACACCAGTTTTTCCAATCATGTAGATATGGCGCATTCGATCAGCGTCTTTTATTCGTATTGGGTATTTTTGGCCACGATAGTTGGTCTCGCCAACAATCACTCCCTCGCTTGGTAATTGCGGTGGTGGGGATTCTTTTTTCGAATAAACCCAGGCAATGTTTGGGGCATCCATATAGCGATTGGGCAAATGATAAATCGACGCCAATTCTTCAGTATTTAAAAGCATCCTTGGTTCACGACCATAAATTCGGTAGATATAATTTGCCACAGTCTCCCGTTGCTTTTTTGCCTTTTTCAGTTTAAAACCATTGTGATCAGGAGCAAAAAATTGGGCAAAAGCGGAATAGACAATTTTTAATTTCTCCACCGCTTGTTCTTTTGTTGGTGCAACCGATATAATTCTGACCTGAGTATCAAAACCGGTTTTCGACCCTTTTTCAGCTAAAAGTTTTAATTGTTGTTCTTGAATCGGATTCAGACGAAGTTGATTTTGCGACATCTTCTCTTTTTCCTCTTCTTCGAGTGATTTACCAGCAGCAGTTTTACCAACGTCGCCTAAAAACTTAAAAAAGTTCTCCCCTGCTCTCTGCCTAGAGTTCATCTGATAATAACTAGCGCTTTTGCCTGATTGAATATTTTTTGCTGTCTTGTCAATCGCGAAACGCCAGGTGTTATCAGTTGGACGAATAAGTATTTGAATGCCTACATTACAATTTTCGCCGAGCTTTGACAGAGCATTTACGATACCATTTAATGGATCATACTCTAGATAACGATAAGTCTTGACTGGAAAGAAAAATTTTTTCAGCAGGCGCAAATTTCCAGCCGCGATCTCCCCTTTTGTGTCTTTGAAAATCGAGTATCCCCTCTCCTTGTCCTCTTCAATAATTGCGTCAGGATATTGAGCGAGAATATTTTTTTCAATCGATTCTTTGTACAGAGATGGGGTGCCGATATAAAAAAATACCAGTCCCCCTTTGGAGATAATTTCTAAAGATATATGATCCTGACCAGATATTTTCTTCTGGATTTTCGTGTCGAACAACGCTTCCAGTCCAGCAAAAAACGGCTCAATCACCGACGCCATTTCACGAAAATCCATCCGTTGTTCGTTTTCCTCTGCGTGGCGCTCTTTAGGAATTGAAACTTTAAGCATCACCCAACTCGAGGTTTTCTGCAATTGATAATAATAAAGAATCAAACGACGAATGTATTGGTAGAGAAAATATCCGCCAACCAAAATCAGCAAAATAAAAGCAATCCATCCCCAGATGGACAAAACAGAACCACTTCCCTGATTATAATCGTAAGCGCTCAATCCCCTCCTGGATAAATATTATTTTCTCACAATTTCGTTTTTGTCATCTACTCCCTTAATTTCGAGTTGTCCATTCCCAATAATAATAAATTTATTTTTCCCAGCTACATCCGAAACAACAAGTTTTGCATTATTATTTATTGTGATTGTTGACTTTCCAACTACATCAACATGCCACTCTTCACCAGACGGAATTTCAATAGTAGCTTTTCCAATGATCTCTTTTTCAACAATTTTAATTTCACCAGAAGGCACCGGCTGTTCGACCTTCTGCTCTAAAATTTGACCGGTAGGTGCATCCTCACGATCAATTTCCGTTGGCGAATTTCGATCCTCACTATGTTCACCGTTTTGACCAGACGGTTCTCCACCAACAATTCTAGCCTCCAGCGAAGCCGCTGTATCAGCATCAGCCTCGCCTTTTGCTCGTGTAAATGTTTCATGACTTAAAGCAACCGCATCTTGGCCTACTGGCAATTCAGTTTTTTTTCCTACTTCTGCTTCGATCTCCCCAGCATCTGCCCCTTCCGCCTGTAACTCACCTTCGACCACTTCTTCAATCTGCTCATCAGCTTTAGCAACTTCTTCCGGTACTGCTGGTGCTTCTTCTCCAGGGGAAGTTTCTGCTGCGAGATCATGGTCAGCAGCAACCTCTGGCTCTTCGACTTTAACCTGAGGCACTTCTTGTTCAGCAGGTGCAACCGGCTGACCATTTTCAAAAGTTTCTATCGGTTTATTTTCTCCATCAACTTCTCCAGCTTCAATCTCTTCTCTCAACACATCTTCACCAGCTTCCTGTAGGGCTTTTCTGATGAACTCGTTGGGAGACATTTTTGCAACCTCTCCACTCTCTCTTTGACCGAAATCAATCATATTAATTCTCCTTTCCTCTCAAAATCTCACCACCTTGAAAGAATTTTTTCCAATTTTTTACTGATGACGTTTCAGGTTCGGCGCCACGGAATTTTATTGTCAGATTTCCAGGTTCAGCCGTAGGAATAATTTCTTCTATCCTAAGATCATAGATTTGACCATCTTTCAAAATTAATCTCCAGCTTTGACC
>JAQVAO010000024.1 GCA_028690755.1 Patescibacteria group bacterium
AGGTACTTCTACTAGTGCGGAAAGTATTTTTTTCTCGCTAAGGATATTTATTCCTCCAACTTTGTGATCTCCACTCATAACTTCTTCGCAAGCTTTGATTACCTCCTCTTCTGAAATATCGGTTGTAATGTCAGTTTCCTGTTTGGCTTCTTCTGCGGGCTCTTCGGATATTTGTCGCCTTAGGCTTTCAATTGTTTCGCTGTCAGTAGGTTTAATTTCCTTCACAATATTTCCTTCATCAATCTCGGGGGCCAATCTCTCGATCTCCTGAGCGCCTGAGGGCTCTTGCTGCTGCTCTCGCATTCTTGCACATCCAGTTCCCAGAGCAGCAACGATTAGCAAAGCGGTCGCCATTTTGTTCCTGGGCACAAAATCGGCAATTTTATATTTAAACTCTTCAACAATCTCTGACAGGGCAATTTTTTCTCTTTCAGGACCCGGAGATATTTTTTCTGGCATATTCTAGTAAAAGTTAATAATCTGATTTTCTTTTTGGTTGAAAATTAGCCATTTTAGCTCATCCGCAGTCAGTGATAGTGCTTTGATTTCACTTCGAGTGCCGATCGTTTTGTCGGCGTCAATGGCATCTGTAAAATATGTGCCAATTTTTACATATTGCCCAGCTGAATAACGAAAGATTATCGACAGATCTTCCTCGATAACCTCTTCGTAAGCAGGATTCCTTTTATCGATCAAAACCCCGATTGAAAAGATATTTTTATCAGCTATGACGTTAATTGTTTCGATATTACCTATTTCGATTATCTCATTTTCGGCCAGAGAAAAAGCTTTTTCGACTGACATTTCAAGAAGTACTGGGTCTTCTGGAGTATCCGGTTCTTCTGGATCATCGACTTCTTCATCTCCGTTATCGTCAATAATTGAGTCAAGATTTTCAGCGATCTCTGTGGGCAAAATGTCCTTGATCTTGTTTAATAAGTCGTTGGAACTTTTTGATATCGTCTTAATCTTGTCGGAGTTTTCCTTAATCACGTTAATTTTTTCCTCATCGCTGAGTGCATCAATGGAGAGAGCAATTTTTTCGATCACTTTTATTGGCGCTTCTTGATCGGGCCCTGACATCTGCTCAAGCAACGAAAACATTAATCCAATAATGTTCTTTTGGTATGAAATTTTCTTATTTGTATCGGTGATTTTTGCTAGCTCTCTTTGTGATTTGTTATAAAGATAATCGAAGGCCTCGACAATTTTATTAATTTCCTCTTTTTTTGAGACCTTTTTCAGCTCTAAAATTCTCTCATTCATAAATTTTATGTAGAGACCCATCCGAGATTTACTTCTGGATAAAACAAGGGCAAATTTTTCGTTAAAAATATCAATTTTATAAAATAAGTTGTTCGAAGAAATATTATTTTTATTGTCATATATTTGAACAGATATCAAAAATATAATCGCAATTGTAATTAAAATGCCAGTAATTAGAAGTAAAATTTTTGTTTTATGTGATTTCATTAATATCCTATCTCCCAGCCTCTATTAGTGACACATGAACCCTGGAGGCTTTCTCTTCTTTTGTCTGTTGTTCCACCCTTATTAAAACAAGCGCTCTGTTTTTCTTGGGTATAGCCCTGAAACCAGTACCAAGGGTCATATGGTGTGTCATCTTTCATAATCATAAAATGCAAGTGCGAATCTTTGGTTCCAGTCGTGTCAGCTCGGGCAATTTTTTGTCCGCCAGTAACATAATCACCGGGGTTGGCATCGTAGTCTAGTAGATGGCAATATCGGCTTTGCATATTGCCACAGTGTTTGATTGTCAGACACTTTCCATAACCTTTATAAAAGCCTGTTGATTCAACAATTCCATCAGCGATCGCTCTGACTGTAGCACCGTGAGGGGCTCTTAAATCAATACCGTCATGACAGCCGATTCCTATCGTCCGATAGCCGTAATCACAGGTAATTGTTTTACTGTCTGTTGGGTCAGATGTGATAGCCAATTGCGAACCACTATTTTTTATTTTTTCAAGCCCCGAATAGCTAATTGTCGGTCCTTCGAGAGGTAACAGAATGTCCGGATTGATATTTTGCCAATTCTGTAGTGTTTGAGTGTCAGTCTCACCAAACTGAAAAGTTACCATGAAGCCGTTAAGCCAAACACCGTATCGTTGCATCGGTGTTAAATTGCCAAAATTAACCGAGAAATCTAAGTTACCGGTAAAATCGCCGGTATTGGTATCAAGTGTAATTTTTTTGCTGTCTAGCACACCAGTTATTGTTGGTCTGGAGTAACTTTGTGACCAAGAATCATCTGCAACGGCAAAAGCTGATAATATAACATCGATTTTCTGACCCATGCCTCCAGGCTCGTCTGGTCCCATGTTCCAAACTGGAAAGAACTGTTTAATATTTAGAGTAAAAGTTGCACTTGTTGGAGCCTGCGGCTGTGTAATTTGATCGGCGCTAACCCTGTTCCTGAGAAAATGAGTGTCCCACTGTGATAAATGAAAATTTCCGTAATAACCGTTATTTTCATTGGTGTACACGCTGCCAAAATAGGCGCTGTGCATCGCCTGGGTGGTCTTGTTGGTCCTAAGAAGTGCACTGGAGTTATCAACTCCTGGCATGGGTTCATTATTATTTAAAACGACGCTACCGTTATCTACTGCATTATAATCGCCGTTACCGCCGGCAATTACTTTGTAGGGACAGGAACAGAAAGGTTTGTTGACAGTGATTTGGAAAAGTCCCTCTGAGTCTGCAGTTGTTGAGTACTTTTTGACCTTGCAAATATCGCTGTCGGTAACCAAAAGAACTTCAGCACCAGCTGCTGGTGGCCCATATTGAGAATTTCCCAAATATACTTTTCCTCGGTAGATTATTGAGTCTGCGTTTGTGTCTGCCTGATTTTTGTAGCTAAAAAGAAGATAAAAAGATGTTGCAACAATTAGCAATAGTGCAAAAACAGTCAATAGTAGTTTTGTGCTCTTTCTCTCCATTTAATTAAAATTATAGCACTATGGTTTTTAAAAAAACAATCAATTTTCCACTGTGATAAGGTAGATTACCTTCAAAAATTATGTTAATCTTGGGTAAATGAATAAGACATTTTCTAAAACCTGGCAGCACTCAGAAATTGAGAGCGAGCTTTATCAGAAATGGGAATCAGCTGGCTATTTTAAGCCGGAGATAAATTTTGATGGCAAACCTTTTGTTATTGCTATTCCACCACCGAATGTAACTGGAAAACTTCATATTGGTCACGCAATGTTTGCTACTCTCGAGGATTTGATGATTCGGTATCACCGTCTTTTGGGTGATGCCGCGCTTTGGATTCCTGGTACTGATCACGCCGGTATTGCGACTCAAACAGTGGTAGATAAGGCATTGCAGAAAAAAGGAATTCGCAAAAATGAGATCGGTCGGGAGAAATTTGTTCAAGAAGTTTGGGAGTGGAAAGATGAATATGGCGGAAAAATTACCGAGCAGCTTCGAGCTTTGGGTGCTTCCTGTGATTGGAACCGAGAGCGGTTTACTCTTGATGGGGGGTTGTCTAATGCGGTTCGCGAAGCTTTTACTCATCTTTATAACAAAGATCTGATCTATCGTGGTGAATATATAGTTAATTGGTGCCCGAAATGTGGCACAGCGATTGCAGATGATGAAGTCGAACATCAGGAGCAAAAAGCAAAATTGTATTATTTCAAATATGACAAAAATTTTCCGATAACCATCGCTACCACCAGGCCGGAAACTAAGCTTGGGGACACGGCAGTCGCTGTCAACCCAGGTGATGACCGCTACAGGGAGCTTGTAGGTAAGGAATTTGATATCGAAATTGATGGTGTGAAAAGAAAGATAAAAATAATTGCTAATCGAGCAATTGATAGTAAATTTGGCACTGGCGCTGTCGGAGTTACCCCGAGCCATTCGATGATTGACTGGAAGATGGCTGAAGATCACGGCTTAGAAAAAATTAAAGTGATAGATGAGCATGGTCGAATGGCTGAAAGTGTCGGCGAGTATGCTGGAATGAAGGTTTTGGAGGCGCGAGAAAAATTAGTTAAATTTTTGAAAAAAGAGGATCTTTTAGAAAAAGTCCAGGAGATTGATAACAATCTTTCTGTTTGCTATCGCTGTGGTGGGGCGATTGAACCTCTACCAAGTCTTCAGTGGTTTGTAAAGATGAAACCATTAGCGGAAAAAGCCAAAGAGGCGGTAAAGTCCGGCGAGATCAAAATTATACCCAAGAGATTTGAAAAAGTCTATTTTCATTGGCTAGATAACATTCGTGATTGGTGTATATCCCGTCAACTTTGGTGGGGGCATCGAATTCCGGTTTGGTATAAAGGTGAGGAAATACATGTTGGTAAAGAGGCACCTTCTGGTGAAGGCTGGAAACAGGACGAAGACGTCTTGGACACCTGGTTTTCATCTGCTCTCTGGCCGTTCAGTACATTAGGATGGCCTGATGAAAAAGCAGCTGATTATAAAAAATTTTATCCAACGACAGTTATGGAGACTGGTTACGATATTCTCTTTTTTTGGGTGGCGAGAATGATAATGATGGGGCTAGAACTGACCGGTGAAGCTCCATTTGAAACCGTCTATCTTCATGGTTTAGTTCGCGATGAACAAAATAGAAAAATGTCCAAGTCGCTTGGCAATGTTTTGGATCCGCTCGATATTATTGCCAAATATGGCACTGATGCATTGCGCATCGGTCTCGTTGTCGGTTCAACCCCGGGGCAAGATATTGCTGTGGGCGAGAGTAAAATTAAAGGTTTTAGAAATTTTACCAACAAGATTTGGAATGCTTCGCGTTTTGTTTCACTGCGGGTCACCGGTGGCGATTTGCAGTCTGGTGAATTAGGTGAGTCAAAAATTGGAGATCTCAAAATTGATGAGAAATTGTTAACTGATGCTGACAAAAAAATTATTGAAGAGCATAAAGAAACGGTAAAATCAGTGACAGAAAATATTAACAAGTTTAAATTTTCCTTTGCCGGTGAAAAATTGTATGAATATTTCTGGCATAGTTTTTGTGACCGCTACATTGAGGAGTCCAAAGAACAACTTGAGGCTGACAATTTGGAACTGGCTGCGAATACAAAGAAAATTTTAATCAAAATTCTTTCGGAGACCTTGGTGATGCTTCACCCCTACGCCCCTTTTGTGACCGAAGCTGTTTGGCAAGAGCTTAAAGTCTTTACTCCGGAACTTTCGGAGTCAATAATTATTTCTCGCTGGCCAGAATAGGCGTATGAAAATGAAAAGTCCCGACATGGTGTCGGGACGAAGCACTAATCTGTGGCGAACCCCGGCAAGGGTCCGTTGCTAATGCCGCTTATCAAATTGACAGCGGTCACCGGAAGCATCCGGGGGCAGCTCTTGGTCATGATGACGGCCTTCCCCGGCCACTCCGGCGGCATGTAAGCCAGGAGCTCGAGGGCGTGAACGTCTCCGATGACCTCGTCCAAGAAGACAATGCCGTCGTATCGTGCAAGTCGATTCTTCATCTCCTGTTGTGAACGACTGTCACCTCGGAGATTGTTCGGTACCAAGCCGAAGGTCTTGGTGGCGAGGTATCCAAGTCCTTCGAGCATCTGAGCAATGTCGTTTGGCTGATGTTTTGTGAACACCAGCAGTTTTTGCGATGTCTGGGGCATAAATCTGACCTCCGTGAATTTGAGCGACTCAAGTATTTTAAGCTAAAATAGCCAATTTTGTCAATACTAAATAGGATTTATTTGTTGACAAGTAAGCCGGGAAAAGTTAAGATTTTATCGATAAATTAATATTGGAGGTCAACATGGGAGATAATTGTTGCGGTTGCGATTTTCGCGACGATTGTGACAAGTCAGAGGAAAAGAAGGAGCCAACTGAAGAGTGCGTTTGTGAAAAGTGTGGCTGTGACCCTTGTGAATGCGAAGATGCAGATGACAGAAAGGGCGAGGACAAAGAGGAAAAGTAGTTTCGAAATATTACAAAAATCCCTGGAAGAAATCAGGGATTTTTGTTATTATTAACTGGCAATGATCATTGATGCTTTAGCAAATTTTGTTACTTTGGTGATTTCACATCTCGGCTATCCGGGAGTCTTTTTGCTTATGGCGCTGGAGTCGGCTTGTATTCCTATCCCTTCGGAATTCATCATGCCGTTCTCCGGCTTTCTTGTAGCGACTGGTGAGATGAATTTTTGGTTGGCAGTTTTAATGGGATCATTTGGAAACCTGGCAGGTTCTTGGTTTGCTTGGTGGGTTGGCCACAAGGGCGGGAGACCGTTAGTAGAAAAATATGGCAAATATATTTTGCTTTCTCATCATGATTTGGACGCAGCAGATAGATATTTTAATAAATATGGTCAAAATACAGTTCTTTTCACCAGGTTGATGCCGGTGATAAGAACTTTCATTTCATTACCGGCGGGAATCGCCAAAATGGATTTTAAAAAATTTTCAATTTATACTTTTATCGGTGTTGTTCCTTTCACCGCTGCATTAACCTACGCTGGAGTCAAATTACGAGAGAATTGGGATGGGCTTCAACCCTATTTCCACAAATTTGATCTCGTTATTTTGTTGTTTCTGATTCTTGGAATAATTTGGTATATTTTTCGCCATATTAAAAGAAAATAACTTCAATACAAAAAAGAGCCGCAACACAGTATCGGCTCTTTTTTATTTACTTAAACAAACAGGTCTTCGTTTTTGTTGTTATCTGGGCTTGCAGGCGTTTCTGCATTGTCGCTTGGAGTGTTTAATGGCTGGCTGACAGTGTCACTGGGTGATTCAGCTACTGGTGGCACCTGAACTGGTTCAGCTGGTGGATTTTCACTTGGTACTTCAGTTTGTGGTGCTAAGGGCACTTCGGAGGCGGGATCCTTGGTTTTTACTTCCTCGACTACTGGTGTTTCGTCAGCTTTCTTTTCTACGATTGAGGTCAGTTCGTTGGTAGTTTTTCCGGTTAATTTTTCTAGGTGATTGACTCCAACAACTACGGCTGCTGGTTTACCATTTTTTGTTAGCACGTACACGTGATCAGTGCCCTCAACCTCATCAACTATTTTGTTAAATGAGTCACGAGCCTCGGTTACCGGTAAAATCTTGTCGATGTCTACTTCTAACACAATCCCTCCAAAATTACTTATTTTTCTAATCCCATTATAGCTAAATTGATCTCGTTTGTCAAATGCAAGGCGTTGATCCTTGCGTTGACTTTATGTGCAAAAAATGTTAATTTCCCATTGCGCAATATCACCGAAGCCACTGTGCCAAGGAGTGATTTTCTTGAGGTTCCTTCCCGGTGTAACCACCTCTGGTGGAACTAACTGGAGGGCGCAGATCGAGGCAGCAATCAAGCTCGGCGTTGCTGAGGTTGCGCTGTTCCCGACCACGCTCGGACCAGATGAGCGTAGAGAACTGTACGATGTTCTGGATCAGGTACGAGGCGACGTGGCTGTCGTAGCTGTCCACCTTCGAGACGACATGGAGCGCTGGGAGTACGATGTCTTCCAGCTATTGGGAGCGGAGGTCTTCAACCTCCACGCGACTCCCAGGGCGCTGGAGTTCATCGAGAGCCAGCCAGAGATCGCCAAGACGATCTTCGTTGAGAACGGCTACTGTCTCGACGAGATCTACTTCCAGATGGCCGATCTTTGTGGCGGAGTTTGTATCGATGTCGGGCACCTGGAAAGCTTCGGCTTTCGTCAGGAGAACGACAACTACGAACAGCTGATCAAGCTGTTGCCGAAACTCAGGGTCGGGATGACTCATGTCGGCGCAGTTTGTGACGAGATCCACGAAACCCCAACCGCCGATGGCACCGGAGTGGAATGGGCTTACGAGGAGCACTTCGTCAGCAAGTTCCAGGAGGAGCTGGAATACCTCTGGCGTCCGGAGATCCTCGCCGTCATCAGGCGCTGCCGCTATAACTGCGTCGAGCTCAACGACTCGATCGGA
>JAQVAO010000025.1 GCA_028690755.1 Patescibacteria group bacterium
ATATTATCACCAACCTGGTCAGCTACCGAAGTGATCACTAATTTAGAATCGATAAATTTAATCTTAATATTGTTCGCCCCTTGGCGAGCAAAGAGTGCCGCCATTTTGACCGCTGAAGAAAACTCTTTTAGCTCAAGCTCAGCACGAGAAGCGAAAGCAGTCGGAATAATCTGCTTATAATTTGGGAATGAGCCCTCAATCAAACGCGAGACAACCAGGGTATCACCAATAGAGAAAGACACCTGATTTTCAGTCGCGAAAATAGCAATATTTTCCAGCTTTTCAGCACCAGAAGCGATACGCAGCACCTCATGCATCGTTCGTGCAGGAACAATAAATTCCTTCTCGATTTCACTTTTGGCTATTTCAATTCTTTTCTCGGCTAAACGATAACCATCGGTCGCAACGAGATAGAGTGCATTCTTTTCAAATTTGAAGTACAAACCGGCTAAAACCGGTCTTGTGTCATCAGTGGCGCAAGCAATAATAACCTCGGAAATCGATCTCTTAAAGTCGTCAGCACTAAGATCAATTAATGAGTCTTTGGTGATATCCGGAACCTGGGGGAATTCGGCTGGATCAATTCCTTTAATATTAGCCTCATACCTCTCACTTTTAAGATGTAGTGTCTGCTCATGTGAACTCATTTCGATACTTTCATCATCATTATTAGCGACAAATTCTGAGATCAGCCTGGCAGGTATAGTTAATGCTCCCTCTTCATCAACCTTCGCCCCGATTGATGTCGTAATGCCAATTTCCAGGTCAGTAGCTGATAGTTTTAATTCACCCCCTTTCGCTTCGATGTAAATATTGGAAAGCACCGGCAGTGTTGTGCGTGTACCAACAATTCTCGACACCGTCGCTAACCCCTTATTTAATCTCTCCTGTGTGCATGATATTTTCATAATTCTCCTTATAAAATCCTGATTATTTTATCCATTTATTAACACTAATTTTATCTAGTTATTTTGATTTAAAATCTACTAGTTTTAAATTACTTAACACTTATTACTTTTTGAGATAATTCTGCAATATTCCATTACATTTCACGACTATTGATATTAATATTATGTATAATTATCCACAACCCTGTGGAAAACTTGGTAGGTTATCAACAGTTTTAAATATTTATCCACAACATTTTAAGTTATCCACAGTATCTTCCACTATATCCCCGTCTTTTAAACCTTTTATTTACAGCTTTATCCACAACACCATGGTAAAATTTGCATTACTGGGAATTAATTATTAGCTTTATCCACTTTATCCACATACCTTACTATTATTATGACTAATTTAATACTTATTTAATAACTATCAAACAACCTGTGTATTAGCCAAGAATATATTCCTTAATAAGTTCGATCTCATCTTTAATTTTGGCAGATGAACTAATATCTTTGGAAATCATTTTACATCCATACATAACAGTTGTGTGATCTTTACCACCAAGTTCCCTACCAATCTCTGGGTATGATAACCCTACCATGTTCTTTAATAAATACATTGAAATTTGACGCGGTTTAATTAATTCGCGATTTCTTTTTTTACCAGAGATATCATCAATCGATACATTGTAAAATTTTTCAATCACTTTCAGCACTTTTTCCGAGGATATTACCTGTCTTTTGTGCCCCCTCTGGACTGATTCAGATAAAACCTTTTCAACAATAGACATAGAGGGTGATTCATTGGTAAGTTCACAAAAAGCAAAAACCTTTGTCAGTGCACCTTCTAATTCTCGAATATTTGATTCGATGTTTTCCGCGATATAATTAATCACATCATCGTCGATATTAATATCTTTTTCCTGGCATTTTGATTGTAGTATCGCCCTTCTGGTCTCAAAATCCGGCATTTGGATATCGGCGACCATTCCCCACTCAAAGCGTGTGATTAGCCTCTTTTCCAGTCCTTTTATCTCCTTAGGGATTCTGTCGGCTGTGAGAACCACCTGCTTATTTTTCTGATGTAAGTGGTTAAAGGTATGGAAAAACTCTTCTTGTGTCTGCTCTTTACCGCCTAAAAATTGGATATCATCGATCAGCAAAATATCAACATTTCGATAGAGATTTTTGAAATCTCTTGCTTTTCCACCTTGTACAGAATCGATAAAATCGTTAATAAATGTTTCACAGGATACATAGAGAACTTTTGTTTTGGGGTTATTGGTGATCGCCTCATGACCGATAGCCTGAATCAGGTGAGTTTTTCCCAGTCCGGAATCACCGTAAATAAAGAGTGGGTTGTAGCTTTTACCTGGTTTTTTTGATACCGATTTGGCGGCTGCATGTGCTAGCTGATTCGAAGTCCCGACTACAAAATTAGAAAAAACATAATAATCGTTTAATGAGTCATTTTTGACTTTTTCCACAGTCTTTTCTTCCTGAATTTTTTTCTCTGAGTTATCCACAGGGTTGTGGATAACTTTTTCTTTTTCAGGTTTCTTTGCATCTAATTTTGGAGATGTGGCAACCTTGAAACGAATTTCGGAAATCTCATCACCTACCTGTTTTTGTAGTGCAGTTTTAATCTCCTTAATATATTTTTTTGATAGCCAGTCTTCAATAAAAAAAGTTGGCACTCCGATTGTAAAAATGCCTTTTTTCTTCTCCAAAATAAACGTTCCGCGAAACCAAGTAGTAAAATTGGCCTTGGACAGTACTACTTCCAGTTCGCCGAGTGCTTTTTGCCAAATTTTCTCTAGATCTTCAGACATATTTTTCCTTGTGGATATTGTATTAAAAACATAGCAAGTTATCCACAGGGTCTGCAAGTTAACGGGTGTTAATTGAAGTTGTGGATAGCAAATCCAAAACCTTAGAGCGACTTTTTCTGGCAAAATGAAAATCCCCCGCGAATGCGGGGGAGTGTGGTCTAGTCAGGGTAGTTGAAGGCCCGGTCGCGCAGCTGTCGTGCGAACTTGGCGAACCAACCGTCGCGGTGGCCAGCACGGAAGTGCTTCTGCCAGGCCGCCTGGCCGGCGACCGGTCCGGTCCAGAGGTCGAGATCCTGAATGAACCGGTTGAGGAGCTCGATGGCCTCCTCGGCCGCGATCTCGACGTTCGGAGCCTCGACACATACGCCGAAGCCGATGATCTGGAGGAAGACACCCTCGTCTGAGGGGATTACCTCCACGAGGAGATCGGCGCAGTTCCAGAGGTGCTTGGACTGCAGAAGCTCCTGATACTCCTCGGGGATCAGGGCCAGAACATCGGCAAGCTTTGGGTTGATGCCGTCGCAGAACTTGGCTGTTGCCGATTCTGCCAGCAAGCTGGCGACGGCAGCAGGCGAAAGCTTCCCTAGCTCAGCGAGGAAAGCGTTCACATCGGCGATCTGCTCGAGCTCGAGAAGATCGCCATTCATCACCTGAAACAGCAGCTCCCGATCACGGGGCTTGAGCATGTTTGTACTCCTCCTGGGGTCGTATTTTCTGCTGATATTTTATATCAATATTTTATTAATTTGTCAATAGTTATTGCTTGATCCTTTATGACTTGTTTTTTGTTCTGAATCATGTTACTATCTCAAAAGTAGAGACTATTAATGTCTTGTTTTTATTTCTAACTTAGAAACACCTGCTGCTAAATTAAAATTATGACCAAGAGAACATATCAACCAAATAATCGACGACGCCACAAGAATCATGGCTTTCTTTCGCGAATGAAAACCCGTGTCGGAGCGATGGTTATCAAGCGTCGAAGAGCCAAAGGAAGAAAAAGGCTTTCAGTCGCATAAAAAATTGAATAATAAATAGCGAATTATGAATTCCGATAAATTTCCAAGGCCCATAATTCAAAACTCAAAATTCAGCATTCATTTTTAACAGGGCTTCATAGCTCTTTTTTGGTTGAAAATGTGCCTCGATTGTGCTAGTTTGTAGCTATGTTAAAGAAATTGCATCGTCTGAAAAAAAATAAAGATTTCTCTCGAGTATTTAAGCGTTCAAAAAAGATTAGAACTGATAATTTATTATTTAACATTGCCCAGTTTTCCCGCGCCGAGGTTTCTAGATTTGGTTTTGTTGTCGCTAATTCAATTGACAGGCGGGCAACTCGTCGCAACGGAATGAAAAGGCGGATGCGGGCAGCGATAAAAGAGCTGTTACCAGAGATTAAAACTGGCTACGATGCTATTATTTCCGTTAAAAAACCTTTTTCTTATCCCTACAAACTGGCTGAGATAAAGGATCAAATAAAAAAAGGACTTTCCGATGCTGGCTTATTGTGATAGGATTTATAAGTCAATGGGCAGGGGAGTTGTTTTTTTGATCGGTTTGTACCAAAAAACACTTTCGCCCGACCATGGCTGGTTTTCTTCTCGCTATCCTGGCGGTTACTGCAAATATCACCCGGACTGCTCGGAATATTGTAAGCAGGCGGTTGAGAAAAAGGGCTTGGTTAAGGGTTTGGTGCTGGGTTTCTGGCGAGTTCTGCGCTGTAATCCCTGGAGCGCCGGCGGTGAAGACCCAATTAAATAAATCCCTAAACCCTAAATTCTAAACAAACTCAAATGACCGAATTTGATAAAAATTTAAAACATTTAAATATTAATATTTTCAAAATTGTTTAGAGCTTAGATATTAGAATTTAGAATTTTATATCATTATGGCTAATTTTTTTACACAAATTCTTTATGTTCCGATCTACAATCTCTTGATGGCTTTGGTGGCAATTTTGCCTGGTCATCAAGTAGCTTGGGCTATTATTGTTGTTACGGTTGTTATTCGCCTAGCGCTTTTGCCATCCTCAATTAAGGCTTCAAAATCACAGCTTGAGATGCAAAAACTCCAGCCGGAATTAAATGCTCTTCGAGCGAAATACAAAGGTGATCAAAAGAAGCAATTCGAAGAGATGATGAAACTCTACAAAACTCACAAGGTTTCGCCTTTTGGTTCCTGCTTACCACTAATTATTCAGCTTGTTGTCCTGGTAATTTTTTATCGAGTAATTATGATCGGCTTCAATCTCGATCGCCTTGATCTGCTTTATTCATTTGTCCCGAAACCAAACGAGATAAATCTTCATTTCTTTGGTATTGATGTTTCTCGACCTGATCTTTGGGTGTTGCCGATTCTAGCCGGAATTTTTCAGTTCTTGCAGGCGAAAATGATACCCCAACCACCGATGCAAAAGAGTACAAACGATCCGATGGCGATGATGAATAAGCAGATGATTTACTTTTTTCCTTTCATTACTGTTTTTATTGCTCGTTCACTACCGGCAGGGCTGGCAATTTATTGGGTAATGACTTCGATATTTATGATTTTCCAGCAGTGGTATATCAATTCTCGTTTTGGGCTAGGTTTTTTCGGTCAATTTCCGGCTGTTCCACTGGAAAAATTGCCGGAGTATACTCTTGAAGATGAGGCAAACGAGGATGGTACTGAAAAGGCTTCAGAGCGCAAAAAGCTACCGGAAAATCTAAAAAAAGAGAAAGCCAAAGGAGTTGAGCTCACGGTGCGCAAAAAAGGAAGTCGAAAGTAGATATTTTAAATTCTAAGTAAAAAAAGTCCACCCGTGTTGGGTGGATTTGTTGTTCAGGCGACCAGTTCGAGGGCGATCGAGTGGCCGAAGGACTGGCGCATCGCGATCAGCTTGATCGTGCCATCGGAGAGGACGATCACCTCAGGGCTGATCAGATTTCCGTTGTAGCCTGAGGCCATCGCTCGGACATAGGCGCCGCAGTGCATCATCACCAAGCGGTCGCCGCGCTTGAGGAGGGGCAGGTTGAGAAGACCTCTGCCGATGAAGTCGGTGCTTTCGCAGTAGGGTCCGGCGATGTACGTGGGGGTCGATTCTGGATCGCCCGCGACAAGAGGCCAGATCTGGTGGTAAGCGTCATACAGCATCGGCCTCGGATTATCCCCCATGCCGGCGTCGCAGGTGACTATCCGCCAAGGCTTGCCTTCCTCGTCGGTTCCATATTCGACTGACATCACCGTGGTCACCATCACTGCGGTGTCGGCGACGACCGACCGACCCGGCTCGATGAGGAGCTGGATATCCCGGTCGCCGATGGCGTTGTATATCTCCCGGGAGAACTCATCGACGCATGGTGCTGATCCATCCTCGGTGTAGCAGACCGGGAATCCTCCGCCGATATCGAGCAACTTGAGGTTGAATTCGTCGATGATCGGCAGGGCGACTCCGATCGCCTGTGCAGTACAACTCGGCGAATCAATCTGACTGCCGATGTGGAAGTGGATTCCCCCGAACCGGTAGCCACTCGCTGACACTCGGTTCTCAAGAATCTCTCTGACCGCTGCTTCCGGCATGCCGAACTTCGAGAAGGCGGTGCCGGTGGTCAGATGGCGATGGGTGTGAGCGTCCACGTTGGGCCGAAGCCGAAGTAGTGCCGTGGTTTCCAACCCTTGGGAAATGGCAGCGACGTCGATGATCGGCAGCTCCTCAGGCCGTTCGACTACGATAGTCACCCCGGCGCCAACGGCTTCCGATACTTCATAGTCGGTCTTGGCAGCGCCGGCGTAGACGATCTCCTCTGGGCGGGCTCCGGCGAGCTTGGCGCGACCAAGCTCGCCGTGGGAAACGACGTCGAAGCCGAAACCCTGGTCGCGGATCAACCGCAGAATCTCCAGGTTCATGCAGGCTTTGACCGCGAACCTCTTCTTAGCTTGCGGGAAAGCGCTGTTGAGAGCGGCGCAATTGTCCAAAATCGCCCTCTCGTTGTAGACGTAGAGCGGGGTGAAACCGCGCTCATGTGGAACACTGGCGATCACTTCGGTTAGCGGTATGCCGTTGCAGCACATCAGTCCGTCTATGTAACCGAACCCGCCGATCGATTGCATCTTTCAGCCTCCCTGTTGTCTCAGTTGATCCCTGTGTTATCAGGCAGTCGCATAGTACAATAAAATATCTAATTTATCAAGCGTGAGAGTTGAAAAAAAGTTAAAATCGGTTATAATTCAGGCGTGGAGAGGTCGCATAGTTGGTTTAGTGCGCCGGTTTCGAAAACCGGTAGGGTCGCAAGACTCTCGAGGGTTCGAATCCCTCCCTCTCCGCCATTCGATTCGCTTCGCTCGCTCATGGCAGGCCAAAGAGTCGAATGCCCTGAGTTAATCGAAGGACTAAAATATAGTATGAGTTATTTTACGTACATTATTCTTTGTGACAATAGTAAATATTATGTAGGTCACTCATCGGATGTTGATAGAAGATTTGAACGACATCTCCAGAAAAACGGAGCAAAATTTACTGCTCAAAATACACCTACCGAAATTCTCTGGAAACAAGAATTTAAAACAGAAATTGAAGCAATTAGGAGGGAAAAACAGATTAAAGGTTGGAGTAAGATCAAGAAAGAGAATTTAATCA
>JAQVAO010000026.1:0-6607 GCA_028690755.1 Patescibacteria group bacterium
GTCCATAGTGTACATTCTTTTCTGATCAAATTTTACATGCATAAAAGGATGTGCAGCAATTGCCAGCCCCCCTCGTTGGTGAATTTCTTTGATTGTAGCCTCCACCGATTGTCCGGGTTCAATTTTCTCAGTTAGAAATAGACCAAGTATGTGGCCGCTTGTTGTTGAAACCTCTTCTCCAACAATTAAATCAAATCGGTAATTGCCACCATCAACGATCCCTTTAGCCTTTAGTGCTCCCTCAATTGTGTCATGGTCGGTGATGGCTATAACATCGAGATCAGTTTTTTCTTCGACATATTGAATTATCTCCTCGATAGTTGGTTTGCCATCAGAATAATTACTGTGAATATGGAAATCTGCCTTGCCCAAGTGGACAAATTTTTCTATGGTCTGAAATTTATTTTTGTTTTGCATTGTAAAAAAACTATTTGGAAGAAGACTAAAATTTCTTTTGGTCGGGGAGAGAGGATTCGAACCTCCGGTCTTCGGACCCCCAGCCCGACGCATTAACCGGACTATGCTACTCCCCGCTAAATGGCCCCATCTTTTTTGTAAATTGGACGAATAATCTAGGTGGGTGCCCTCAAGATATAGCCACGGCTATATCTGATTTGAGCCAACCTTTGTGCCATTTTTCAACAACACATCAGCGTCTCGACCCCCAAAGGGGGCGGATCCCAATTTGATAAAAATTGTGGTCCAATTTAATTCAAGACGGGACCAAACTAATAATATCAACTTTTTTCAGAAACAAAAAACCGGGTTTTGTAAAAACACGGTTATCACTTTAAAGATTATTTTTTTACTGAAGTCCGAAGGCAGCGGGTACAGAGAACGACGCCATTTACCTTCTGCAGGTTTGGTCTAAAATGTCTTTTGGATTTGGTTTGTGAGTGGGAGACATTATTGCCGGTGATTTTACTTTTCATGCAGATTGAACAGATTGCCATAATATTCCTGGAAAATTTAATTATTTTTCGTTATAATACTTTCGTATAATATCAGTAAATTAAATTTTTTTCAAGATGTTAGAGCAATATATCTATAACTATCCGCAAATATTTATTACAATAATTTTTCTTTTTAGTTTGCTTGTTGGCTTAGTGGTTCATGAATACGCTCATGCCTGGACTGCAAATCATTATGGTGATCCGACGGCTAAATATGCTGGGCGGCTAACTCTTAACCCACTCGCTCACCTTGATCCAATAGGCACATTGATGCTTTTTTTGGTTCATTTTGGTTGGGCGAAACCAGTTCCAGTTAACGAAAATAATTTAAAAAATGATTTGGCAATAATAAAAGTTGCTCTTTCTGGCATAACAGCGAATCTACTTTTAGCACTGATTTTTGGTTTACCTCTTCGAATCGCCACAATCCTCGGTGTCGCTCATGACACAAGTCTGATTCTTATAGTTCTGAATTATTTTGTCGGAGCGCAACTAATTCTAATTGCTCTAAATATTATTCCGATCCCACCGCTCGATGGCTCGAGAGTTTTGGGTTCATTGTTTACCCATGAAGCGAGAACAAAGTTTGAGTATTATGGTCCGATTATTTTGATGATTTTGATTGCCTCCAGCTTTTTGTTTGGAATTCCGATTATACAAAGTTTTATGGAGCCAATAATCCGCTTTTTGAATTTTATCGTTGTTGGAACATATACTTCAATATTCTAAAAAAGCCGTCTAGACCTTCTCAGTTAACATAGAAGTAAATTCAAGTTAACTTGGGAGCGTGAGTCCAGCCTCGGCAATTTTTTCATCTCTCTTGATAATTTCTTTTTTAAAACACTCCTCACAATATACATCTTCAGACTTTGGCTCAAACGGGACTTCGGATTTTTTCTTGCACTTTTTGCACTTTATCCAGTGCATCGGGTGCTTTTCGCGAAGTTTTGACTTATAAGCTGCGGCGCAACTCTTACATCTTTTGGGAATGTTTTTCAGGCCCTTATCAATAAAAAACTGCTGTTCACCCTCTGTCCAGATGAATTTATCTCCGCAGTCCTTGCAAATTAAAATCTTTTCTTCTAGTTTTTGTTTCTCGGGCATTGGTGTAAATTATTTTTGTTGTTACTTAAATTCTATTGTTTATCAACTTCATTGTCAATTAAGGGGAAATTTGCTAATTTTACATATAGATGAATGCAGAAAAATTATTGATAAAACAGGTTGAAGAAAATCGTGCTTCTTCGTCATATATCTTTTACGGATCTGATCCTGAAAGTTTATATGATCAGGTGATTAGATTTTCTCAAATGTTAAATGTTTCCAAATTTAGTATTATTGAGATTGGCCCGGAAAACAAAGAAAAAAACTCTAGAGATGAAATTCGAGTTAGAAACATTCGAGAGCTTATTCGAAGGGTAAATTTAACTGCTTCTATCGGAGAGAACAAGTTAGCGATTATTCGGGACGCTGACAAACTCAATATTGAAGCTTCAAACAGTTTACTCAAAACCCTTGAGGAGCCGCCTAAGAGTTTGACAATAGTTCTTTTGTCAAATAATCTGAAACTTTTGCCAACGATAATTTCTCGCTGTCAGGTGGTAAAATTTTCCGACGATACAGTTAGAGCTGAAAACGATTCGTTTTCCAGTTTCACCAGTCCGGGGAAAAAAATTAAGACCGTTTTCTCCGATCTGGATAAGTTAATCAGTAGCGGAGTCGATCTGGGTGAATATTTGGAATCCATGCTTGTCGATTTGCGACGCCAGTTGCTGCAAGAGCCATCTTTCGCGACATTATTTAAGATTAAAAAGATATTTCAGGCGCGAAGTGATCTGGCTGTAACGACTAATAAAAAATTAGTTTTAGAGAATTTATATTTAGAGGTTTTGTAAATGTCAAAAATTGCAATAAAAATAAAAAGCACCGGTCAGATCGTCCAGACTGATGTTGGGAATTTATCGATGAAAGTTGGTGACTGGCTTTTAGTTGAGACACCTCAATGCAAAGAGGTGGCAGAAGTCGTTGATGAAAGTCGCTTAAAAGACAGCCAGGTTGAGAAAGGCGATGTCAAAGAAGAAGAGATTGAGGTTATTAGAAAGCTAACTGAAAAGGATATTGCTCAACGCGATGATTTAAAGAAAATTGCCAGAAATTTAATTCTTGAGTGTCAGCAGAAAATTGATAATCATAAATTACCGATGCAGCTACTCGACGCCGAACTTTCATTTGACGAAAAAAAATTAACTTTTTATTTCACTGCTGAGGGCCGAGTCGATTTTCGATCGCTGGTATCTGATTTGGCGTCGACTTTCAAGAAATTAATTCGACTGCAGCAGGTTGGGGCCAGAGATGAAGCGAGATTTCTAGGTGGTTTTGGTCGTTGCGGAGAAAAGCTTTGCTGCCGACGCTTTTTGAAAGGTGACCTTGATAGTGTTACTCTTGATATGGCCCAGGTTCAAGGTTTGGCTACTATGGGGAGTAACCGTATTACTGGTGCTTGTGGTAAATTAATGTGTTGTCTGGCTTATGAATTGAAAGATTACAAAGAAGCAGCAAAAAAACTGCCGAAAATTGGTGATCAGATTAAAACTGATAAAGGATTAGGAATAGTAATTTCTCAAAATGTCCTTTGTGGCAAAGTCACAGTTGAGCTGGAAGATAAAAGTCGATTGGAGGTTTAAGTGCTAGAAATTGGAATATTGTTATTGATTGCGGCGATATTTATCTTTCTTGCTATCCGTTTTCCAAAGACTAAAGATTTTGATTTTAAAAAACCTCATCGAGAAAACAATGATCAGGTTGTTTTAGAAGCTCAAAAAATACTTTCAGAAAGGCACCAGAAAAAGTCTGTAGAAATCCCCGAAGAGAAAATTGAGCCAGAAGTCTCTGACGAACTGGATAAATATGACAAAGAGCTATCTGGGCTTCTAAAATTAGCTAGAGACAAAATTAACGATGGGAAATATTCTACCGCTGAAGGGCTTTTGGTTGATGCAGTTTGTAAGGATAATAGATGTGCTTGGGCTTATGAGCAATTAGGGGTAATTTATTTGTCTATTGGAAAAAATTTGTCTGACGCAAAGGAGTCTTTCCAGATGGCAATAAAGTTAAATCCAGAAAGTGCAGAGTCGTGGTTTGGGCTTGGGAAAATTCTCTTTTCTGATGGTCAGCTAAATAGTGCCATTGAACATTTTCAGAAGGCTACAACTATTGATCGTAATAATCCGGAATATCAAGCAGAGTTGGGGAAGGCATATTTAGAGATTCGCCAATTTGGGAAAGCTTCAAAAGCCTTAAAACGCGCTTCATCACTGGATATTTCCAACCAAAAATACAAAGAATTAGCCTCGCTTGCTGAAGATAAACATCGTGAGCATTCGCGAGCTTCTAAAATCAGTTGAAAAAAGAGGGCAAAAATGTTAGAATTTTTTACAGGGGTATTTTTGCTAGTTAAAAATTGTTTTTTAGTTTTTGAGCAAAGGCAATCATCGTATCACAAGTAGGCTTGTTCGCCCACGTAGCTCAGTTGGTAGAGCAACTCCATGGTAAGGAGTAGGTCAGCAGTTCAAGTCTGCTCGTGGGCTCCATCAACTTGTTCAATGTAAATTAATATTATGGGCTGGGATAGCGAAGTGGTCAAACGCAACAGACTGTAAATCTGTCGGCTCACGCCTTCGTAGGTTCGAATCCTACTCCCAGCACCACCCCACTTTAATTCACAGAAAAGCTGTTCATCGGTGATTGTTCAATATAATATAGCTTGTGTTAAACGCAAGCGAAATGCCGATATAGCTCAATGGTAGAGCAACTGTTTTGTAAACAGTAGGTTGTCGGTTCAAGTCCGACTATCGGCTCCAGTCTGTAGGTGTAAGTTGGTTTAAGCTCAGAAAATAAATTATAAGGAATTTAAAATGGCAAAAGACGCAAGAGAAATCGTAACTTTGGAGTGCGAAGTCTGCAAAGAAAGAAACTATCAAACAGAGAAGAATACCAAGTTACAAAAAGAGCGATTACAATTGAAAAAGTTTTGTTCAAAGTGCAAGAAACATACTCTGCATAAAGAAGCAAAATAATTTATAGCGCTATGAGCGCTATTTTAGGGGCATAGTACAACGGTTAGTACAGCGGTCTCCAAAACCGCGGATCGGGGTTCGATTCCTCGTGCCCCTGCCAAATAACATTACTTATTTATTGGGAACAGGAATCGAAAGCCGGAGGCGCGACTGGCGCCGAGGCGGGGTCGAGCGCAAAATCAACAGATTTTGACGCGTGACCGATTCCTCGTGCCCCTGCCAATATTTAAAATTTTCAGAGGGGTATATGCAACTAATGTCGAAGAATTTCGCTGATATGCAAAGTCTTCCGAAGGAATTTACCTGCGATGGAGCAGGGGCTTGTCCGTCTTTCGAGTGGATTGATGTTCCAAAAGAGACTAAGAGTTTTGTTCTCACCTGCAATGATCCAGATGCACCTTCTGGTGATTTTATTCATTTACTGTTGATTAATATACCAGCTGAATTGACTAGTATAGATGACATTACAAAAACTGACGGAGATTTTCTAGCCAATTCTGGTGGTGAAAATAATTATTATCCGCCCTGTCCGCCCCTGGGAGTTCATCGTTATATTTTTACTCTCTATGCTCTTGATATTGAAAGGATTGATCCGGAATCAATCGAAAATATTGATATTGCGCTAAAACCTCATATTGTTGCCAGCACAACATTAACAGGTGTATTTGGCAGGGGATAGATTTGCCAGAAAATAGCCGCTGATATATAATTAGAGATAGTTGTTAAACAAATTTTGATAAGTAGAGGGGACATGAAACCAATAAGAATATTCGATAAAATTTATCGTCGGCAGATAATTTTTTTGACGATCGGTCTAATTTTGGTGGCAATAGTTGCGGTGCTTGTTATATCAAATTTTTTACAGAGGCCTAAAGTCACAAAAGCTGGCGTCTCTGTTAGCGGAGATGATGTTACCTTGTCTGGTGATGTTTTTTTGGTAGACAACAGTGGCAAAATCTATCAAAAACCGAGTAAATTACTGTACAACACTGGTATCAATGGAAGCTTTACCGAGGTTTTGGATTATGGTTATTGGACCTACCTTTTCGATGATACGGGTTACGCGGTTAATAGCTCAACAAATTTAACAATAGCAAGTGACTCCACGGTATATATGGAAGGGACGCAAGCCTTAAATAATCTTAATGTACGGGGAACAATAAAACAACCTTATTCTGATCGCCAAGGATTGATCAACCGCCCGA
Organism: Patescibacteria group bacterium; assembly: GCA_028690755.1. Classification (GTDB taxonomy): domain Bacteria; phylum Patescibacteriota; class UBA1384; order XYA2-FULL-43-10; family CAINNR01; genus JAQVAO01. Next base: position 6,235 of record JAQVAO010000026.1, read on the forward strand.
TTCACACAAGTGATTACTGGGGTCTCAGAGTAAGCGCTTTTATGAGAGTTCCGGCTGGTAAAACGGTTTATTTATCCACAGATAATGTTGATGATGGAATCGTGATTGATGCCTCAACTGATAGCTCGATAACTGATGCTACCTCATGGACTAGGGTATACAGTAATAGAACCAGCGTTTATAGTGATGCAAATTGGCCAAGGAAAAATTTAAATGTTGCTGAATATAAAACCGACTCTACCTCGTATAATATACTTTCCAACAGTACCGGTGCAGACAGGTATGTACCTATAAGAATTTCTATTGGTGAGAATGCTGGTCAAGCCAGAATGAAGGTTAGGTATTGTTTATATGACGTTTCTCCGGCTTGGAC
>JAQVAO010000026.1:6617-7194 GCA_028690755.1 Patescibacteria group bacterium
CAAAGTTGTCCTGGGGAAATCCCCTATTCCAATTTTTATGGTGTTGCCGTTGACGGAACGAGGGATTCTGCAAAAAATAGTAACTTCAATTATGATTATTATGTTTCACAGACTGATGTTCCTCCCTCAATTGATTTTTCCAATGCAGTTAAGACTGCTTGGAGGCAAAATGTCACTTTTCCAAGCGATTTATCGGGTGCCGTCGGAAGTATAAATTCTACAAGATTTCATCTTTGGTGGAGTGAAGATCACAGTGCTATATCTGTGAATAAAAATGACGAGAATTACAAAACATACAGAAGGTACGCTCGTCATAGCCAATATATTCCGGTTTCAAGTCTTTATACCCCAATAAGGAGAATTGCTGCTGGCCTTGAACTTAACATAAATAGTGAGCTTAGGATTTTTAACTCCGGTCGGATTGATTTAACTGGTACTGGATATCCTGGCTGGGCAGCGGAATTTAAGGCGATTACGCACCCAAATACAAGAGGAGGGAGTTTGAATAATGATGGCACTCCTGGTGGAGGCTATTCAAACGTCGCTGGTTGTAACGGAGCGGTGGGTAATGGTGGTT
>JAQVAO010000027.1 GCA_028690755.1 Patescibacteria group bacterium
TTCAAGAAAGAAGTATTCTCAAGATCGCTCAACGGTCGAGAATATGATTATAGAAAAATCCCGTGAGCTTGAAGAAGAGCTGCGCGCTGAATCTCAGTCATTTTTTAATGCTGATAAAGATGACAGAAAGAACGATTCGGTTGTGAGCTATGGGGCAGTAGCTGCAGCGCAAGGCGAAAATAGTGATCGTGCAGGTAAGTCGAGCGGGGAGGAAGTGCGTTCCTTTAATTCTATCAAAGAAAAAAAACCAGAAGTTCAGAATCAAGGCAGAGTAGCAGAGTCAGATAGCCCAAAGACAGATAATGAAAAGGAAAAAAAGCCAAGATTTTTGAGATGGCAAAATATCATAGGGGATAAAATATATAAAGAGCAAACCGCTCGCGGCGGGATTAAGTGGTTTGTTGGTGATAAAATCGATGAAGAAACTCTTCAAGAACAGGGAATTGTTATTGATGAAAAAGGTAGGGAAATGATCGAAGTTATGGACAAAATTTATCCACACGCAGACAAGCCAGCAATTAAAAAAGATCGCAATAGTGATGACAAAAAACCAGATAGTGGTGACAAAGGAGACGGAGAAGCCAAAGATAGTAAAAAGGAACGTGAGAATGACAAACCAGCCGGATCGCCAGCATCATCAAATAGTCAGGACGCCGCAGCGGTAAATAAGAGTTCTGGAGACAATGGAAAGCTTTTGTCTGAGGGTGTTGCTGTTGATTTAAGTTAGAATTTATTAATTATTTTTTAGACGCCAAAAAAACGGCGTTTTTTGTTTATATGGTAGGGGAGAGCAGAAATTTTGCATTTTATATTTTTGAATATATTTTGCCAAAATGTTTACAAAAATTTTTAAAATATTCTGAAAAATAAAAGGGAAGATAAATTTGTATTTTTTTGTACCCTTTATTTGAGCCAATTTTACTGAGTTAATATTCATTAGCTCATGTCAAATAACAGATAGTTTATCGATTTATTTAATACTGTCGCATAAGATACATTATGCGACAGTATACAATTTTGAGCTCAAATAATGGCTTAAATCACCTACATTCAAAGCAAAAAGGCCCCAGAATGCCCCAGAATTAATTTTTAATCTACTTGCTACTATTTGTACTCCCCAGACTTAATATCTTGTACCATCTTACTTCAGTGTCATATATCTCGGTGGCTTATCAAAGACTACAATGTATTTTCCTCTGCCTTAGTTTATGGCCCAATCTGATCATTGTTGAAGAAAATTTCAAACTGACGATACGACTTATATTAGCGGTTAAAAAAATCAATATTAATTAGACATCAAAAAAATGCAATTATATTTTGCATTTTATTTTATAGGATAATTTGCTGTAATCGTGAGATTATTGTAGGCAAAAATAAAAAAGTGATTTTTCTCTGTTAGACTCCCCTACCTGTGAGAAAGGTCACTACCATTTTTACTCCAAACAACGAGAATAATTGATGCAATGAAAATTGATGAATAAGTTCCGAAAGTGATGCCTGCTATTAGAATTAATACAAAATGTCTAATTGATTCCCCGCCGATAAGGAATAGTGCTGTTAAAACCAAGATTGTTGTTAGGGACGTGTTTATTGATCTTGATAGAGTTTGAATTATACTGTCATTTGCCAAGGTTTCAATATCACTTTCTGGCTTACGAATTAAGTTTTCCCTGAGTCGGTCAAAAACAACGATGGTGTCATGGACAGAAAAACCCATAATAGTTAGTAGCGCTGTTATAAATAAAGCGTCAACCTGCATCCAGCTGTAAAAATGTCCAACAATGGATACAAAGCCAGTAGTGATGATTAAGTCATGAATCAGAGCAGCTACGGCGGCTAAGCCGAAGCGCCAAGAGCTAGCCGGTTTTGGTGTCCGGCGAAAAGCGTATGCGATGTAGAGAATGATTGCAATCGAAGCAATGACAACCGACCAAATAGTTTTATTGGTTAAATCTCGACTAACTACCGGGCCGACTGTTTGGTAGTTTTCTTCTGCAACTTTGTCAGAAAATTCAGATTTTAAATTCTCGATAAACAGACTGTGTTCATTTGTTGAAAGGTCATCTGTTCTAATGATGACTTTATTGTTGTCAGAAGTTCTAACGGAGTCGATTTTTAATCCGCTTTCTCCGCCGATTTCGCGGATTTTATTTAAATTTTCCTCAGCGTTGGGAAGTGATATCTCTATGTTTGATCCACCACGAAAATCAATACTCAAATTCAGTTTCCAGGTGAATATTGATATTATACTCAGAATAGTTAAAAGAAGTGAAAAGCCAAAAAAATAATTTCGATTTTTTACGACATTAAACATTTAACAATCTCCTAAAACGGGTTTTTGAAATAATTACCAAAAAGTTTCTGCTGACGGTGATTGCGGTAAACATTGAAACTAGTACACCGATTGAAAGAGTCAGGGCAAAACCTTTTATAATTCCTGTGCCGAAATAAAATAATATTATACAAGTGATAATAGTTGATATATTCGAGTCGCGGATTGAGCTCCAAGCCCTTCTGAATCCCTCTTCAATCGAACCGATAACATCTTTCCCAGAGCGCAATTCTTCCCTTGTTCTTTCAAATATTAAGATATTGGCGTCAACTGCCATGCCGATAGAAAGAATAAAGCCAGCGATTCCAGCAAGAGTCATGGTGACCGGTATTGTTTTGAATAGCGCTAAAGTCAAAAGTGAATAAATTATTAAAGCTACTACCGAAATTACTCCAGGAATTTTATAATGAACGACCATAAAGAGACCTACCAAAAATAGACCGATTATTCCGGCAATCAGGCTCATTTTTACTGATTGTGCGCCAAGACTTGCGCCAACGTTTTGTTGGCCGATAATTTTTGCCGGTATTGGTAGTACACCTTCGTTTAATCTATCAGCTAACATTTTTGCTTCTTTGATATCTTTTTGCCCAGTTATAATCGCCTTACCATCAGTAATCTCTGATTGGACTGTGGGGGCTGAAACTATTCGATTATCGAGCACGATGGCGATTTGTTTTTGAAGATTTTCTTTTGTCAATTTTGCAAATTTTTCTTTGCCAGCGTTGTTGAAGCTCAAAGAAACTACTGGCTGACTTTGCCCCATACTCTGATCCTGGTTTTCGTAAGTAACATCCGCCTTTATCAGATCCTTCCCTGTTAATTCCGTTGGTTGCCAATATCCCGGCAGGGTGTAAGAATCTTCGTAATAATCGTTGAGCTGAACACCGCTAGTGGCATCAGCTGCTTCAGTCATAAAAACTAGTTCATATGTTTGGCCGATAACAGAGATCGCTTCTTCGATATCGTTGACCCCAGGAAGCTGTATTAAAATTTGATCGCTCCCCTGTTCTTGGATAGTTGGTTCGGCAACACCAAGACGGTCAATTCTTTGACGAAAAACATTAATTAAATTATTTAAATCTTTTGATTTATCTTCTGATTTTGAGAGGTCGGCTTGATATATGATTTCTGTTCCCCCCTGTAAATCCAAGCCGAGACGTGTTTTTATTTCACGACCAAAAATATCAGGTCCTTTTGGAATATCAATAATTATTGATAGCGCCAACAAAACAACGATAATTGATAGTGTTATCCAAGTATTTTTCATATATCTATATGGATATTTTATGCGAGATTAGCTATTTAGTCAACCTAAAATTTATATCAGTGGGTAAAAAACTAATTTATTTTCGCTGGCGAGTTTGGGAAACACATCCTCTTCCAGCATTGAGAAGCCCTGACCTATATAATTGAAAACTTCGGGTTCTAGAATGTAGTATCCTTTTAGTTTGGCCATATCTTTAGTAGCTACAGTTATAACTGATAAATGTTGTCGATGAAAATCAACTAAATTTTTAACATTGATATTCATTGTTTCATCTATATTTATCACGACAAAAGTTTTTTTAATTTTTTCTTTTATTGGCAGTAGTGCACCAGCTGTTCCCTCCCCGCCCTCAATATAATTAATTTTTATACCAAATTTTTTGCCATCGCCTAAAACATTTTTAATTTTGTCACCTAAAAAGCCAACAGCAATAACTACTTCGTCAAAACCAAACCTTTTTAACCCTCTAATTGCTTCTTCAATTGAAGGGAGAAGTTTCATTGCCCCTTTGCCTCCAGCCATTATTATTGCAAAACTTATTTGACTCAGCCCCAATGACTCTGAAACTAAAAGCTCTATTGCGTGAGATCGATTACGCATTTTTACACCATCGATTCTTTGATCGATTTTTTGCAATAGATCTTCTCTAATTGAAATTGTAATTCGCTCTCTTTTCATAAGTAGTAATACAAAATTAGCATATACTTTGAACTGCTGTCAAATAGAGTATGAATTTGTATTACAACTGCTTAATTTCATCAAGAGAGCTAATTAGGGCTATGAAATCTTTCGGCATACTGGATAGCACTTTAATGACTTTTTCATCAGGGGATTTAAATTCAATTGATTTAGCATGTAAAAGCTGTCTTTTAACTTTACAATTCCTTGATAATAAATAACTTTCTTTTATTTTGTAAACTTTATCACCTAATACGGGGTGCCCCAAGTTTTTGAGTTGCAGTCTAATTTGATGAGTTCTGCCAGTTTTTATCTCTAAATTAAGAAGGGTAATTTTTTCTTTGGTCTTTGGTAAACAGAAATATTTTTCAGCTGAGTAATGTGTGATTGCAGTTTTGCCCGATATCCCCTCTGCCATTTTTGTCCGATTTTTTTTATCGCGTGAAATTCTACTCACTAAATTGCCTGATTCTGGAGTCCAGCCGAAAACAACCGCCTGATATTTCTTTCCCACTTTGCGTTGTTTAATTTGTCCTACTAAATATTCGAGTGTTTTCTTGTTTTTTGCCACTATTATTACACCGCTCGTATCTTTATCCAGGCGATGAACAATACCCGGGCGTAGCTTTGAAATTTCTGTATTATCATGTCTTGCCGATGATATTTCTGGATATTTTGACAGAAGCGCATTAACTAGTGTGTGTTTTTCATTTTTAACTCCTGGATGAACGACAATTCCTGCCGGTTTATTGATGACTGCTAAATCGTTATTTTCGTATAGAACTTCGATTGGAATTTCTTCAGCCTTTGCCTCTTTTTTGTTTTTAATCAAATTATCAATGTTTATTTCGATAATATCTCCGACGGAAGTTTTATAAGAAGATTTTTTATTCTTGCCATTTACTTTTACGAAATCGCCTGTCTCAATTTTTTTCTGAATTTCATTGCGACTAAATTTTTTAAATCTGTGATGAAGAATTTGATCAAGCCTTTGATTAGATTCTTTTTCAGATATAATAATCTGTTGCATTGTTAATCGTTTAATTTATTAATAAAACTTTTTAGTCCATCGTTGTGACTAACCCGTAATCTCTTAAGCTCAAATCTCGGGTCTTTAGTCGAAGCGATACCGGTTTTAGTTGTTGTGGCGGTTTTGTAGCCAGCATTTTCAACCATTTTGACGACATGCTGATTATATTTACCGGCTGGATAACAAAAGCCCTCTACTGGTTTTTTAGTTACCTCTTCAAGTCTCACCTTGCTTTCTCTTAGTTCTGAAGCTAGTTTTTCCTCAGATATATTAGCCAGATCAAGGTGGTTCATAGTATGCGAACCGATCTCCATTCCAGATTCAGACATTTTAGTAATTTGCTCAAGGGTTAAATGACCAGCACGGTCAATATAATTGCTGATGATATAAAATGTCCCCACCATGCCATTTTTTTTCAACAACTTGTATGCTTGATAATTATCATCATATCCATCATCGAAAGTAAGAATTATCGGTTTTTGTGGTAGCGCACTGTTGGGGAATTTATTCAAGCTATCAAAAGTTATTGTAGTATACCCATTGGTTTTTAGGTGGTCTAGGTGTTCTGTAAATATTTCTTCGGAAATTGAGAGATTTGTGCCGATTGGGTCGTCTTCTCTATCATATGAACGGATGTGATGATACATGATTATCGGTATTTTAACTTCCTCTCTTGTGTCAGGGTCAGGATTTGTTAAGTCTACGGTCTTGATATCGGATTTAGTAACAACATCAGCGGTAATTTTTTCTTTGTTGTAATTAAAGTAAAAAAAAGAAAAAAGAGCAATTAATACTAAAATTATTACAAAAATGAAAATTTTTTTTCTTCTATTCCCCCGCTTCATCACATTAAGTTATTATTTAGACCGATCATCTTTTTTAGTCTTTTATGATTTTGATTTCGTTTGGGGATTCAGCCATAGTAATTTCTTCGATATTTTGATCTTTTATTTTATCAACAATTTTTGTCAGTTGCTTATCTCTGGTTGTCGAAACGGTATCAAATTGGCGATCGACTGATTTTATCCTTTCGCCCAAAGCATCAAGTGATTCAGAGAATTTTTGGTATTCTTTATCAAAAGTTTGAATCTGGCTAATTATTTGATGCAAGTTTTCTTGATAGCGGAAATTTGTGTATGCCTGTTTTACCATCCTAAGAATTGCAGTAAATGAAAAAGGACCGGCAAGTATTACTTTTTTCCTCATTGCATCTTCCCAGATGTCGTTCATCTTGTCATAAATATAGGAAAAAATCATTTCATTTGGAACAAAAAGTATGACAAAATCGACGGTTTTTTCCGCTGGGTTTATATAGTCTCTGGTTGAAACCTGCTTAATTTTTTGTTTGACATCCTGCTTGAATTGGCTAAAATGCTTCTTCTTGTCCTCATCATTTTCTGATTCGATTGATTTAATCAGTGAGTTATATGGAAATTTTACATCAATGTTAATTTTTGTTTTATCAGGCAAATATATTGTAAAGTCTGGCCTAGTTGCTTCGGTTTCCTGAGTTTTGTTAGCTGAATAATCCTGCCCTATTACAAAACCGGCCATTTTGAGCAAATTTTCAGCAATCTGTTCACCGAAAGCACCACGCATCTGATTATTTGAAAGTAGTGATTTTAATTTGTCGGTGCTCATTTTTAGATCGCCGCTAATTTTTTTATATTCTTCAAGTTCACTTTTAAGTGATG
>JAQVAO010000028.1 GCA_028690755.1 Patescibacteria group bacterium
CAGTGCGATAGCAACCACGCCGATCGTCTTCGACCAAGCACCATTTGTATGAACGCCCATCAATTTGCTATTTGATGCCAGAAGAACAATCAGAACCAGAATGATCGGGGCAACTAAGCCATTGATCACCGCAGAATAGATTAGGGCTTTGATCGGATCGAGACCAAATAGATTTATTAACACTCCAATTAGAAGCGAGAGGATTATCACTCCATAGAATGAATAAGCCTGTCGCAGTTTATAACGAAGTCCCTGTTTCCAGCCAAAAGTTTCTGCAAAGGCATAAGAAGATGCACCAGCAAGCACAGGGATACCCAAAGCACCCGTCCCGATTATCCCAACGGCAAATAGAAAATATGAATATTCTCCAGCCAATGGCCTAAGTGCTGCAGCAGCTTCGGCTGCGGATCCGATGTTGGTTATGCCAACAGCATTTAGTGTCGCGGCGCAAGCGGTGATAATAAAGAACATCACCAGATTTGCAAGAAACATTCCCGACCAAACGTCAACCCTCATGTCCGATATCTCAGCCGGAGTAACAGCGCTTTTTCTAACTACTATGCTCGTCTGCCCTTTTTCAATTTTCGCTTCAACTTCCTGCGAAGTCTGCCAGAAAAAAAGATACGGCGATATTGTCGTTCCCAAAATCGCAGTCACGATCAATATCTCATCTTTGCCAAAAGTAAAATCTGGGCTAATAGCAGAAATGCCGATCTGTCTCCAATCCAGACCATCTATCATCAAAGTCGAAAAGATGTATGCAAGCAAAACAAGAGCCAACCACTTCAAATAGGCAGCGTACTTTCGATAGGTCATAAAGACCTGCATCAACATAATTGCAATCGCAATTATTATGATGAGATAAAAATAATTCCACTCCGGACGAAACAGACGAACTGCTTCTGACATCGCCCCCAGATCAGCTCCGATGTTAAAGCTGTTGGCAACAAAAAGCAGAAGAGTACAAACAATCAAAATCCAGCGTGGAAAAAAATGACGGATATTGGCAGCCAGACCACGGCCGGTAACTAAACCGATTCGAGCGCACATTTCTTGAATCACCGACATCAAGGGAAAAGTAAACGGAGCTAACCAGAGAAATTTAAAACCATAAGCCGCACCGGTCTGTGAATAGGTGGCGATCCCGGAAGGATCGTCATCAGAAGCACCGGTCGTCAGCCCCGGACCCAATAGATTCCAGTAGGCTCTCGCCTTTTTCACCGGAACATTGTCAGAAACCGCTTTCTCTACCGTCCTGGCAATCTCTACTGTTTCATCCAAAACCTTGGCAGGAGTCTCTACCACTCGTTCGAAAAAATCAGTCTCGACTTTTTTATCCGGAAGTTCCTCAATCTTAATCTTCTCGGTGATTTTGATCTTTTCTTTTTTCTTCGACATTTTCCGTCCCCATTTTTCATCCTGAAACCCAAAGGGTGCCTCTAGGGTCTTCAACCAGGATCTATTTAGTAGTTGATTCCGCATCAAGCCCAGAGTGACGAAACAACCTAATCCAGTCTTCTACGCTCAGATCTTCTGCTCGCACTTTGGCTTCAAAACCAGCCTTTTTAATTATATCACGGGCGACATCTTTTTTAATATGCATGCCAGCTGATAAATTATTTTCCAACGTCTTTCTCTTGGCGGCAAAACCAAATTTTACTAGACGGAAAAATTCCCTTCTTTGCACTTTTGGCTTTTGGCTTTTGACTTTTAGCTTAATAATCGCCGAATCGACCTTCGGAATAGGAAAAAACGATTCTTTTGATACAATTGCAACGATCTCTGCTTCTGCATAGAACTGGACAGATACAGCAAGCAGTGACATATCACCCGGCTCCGCGATAATTCTTTCGGCAACTTCCTTCTGAACCAACAAGACAATTATTTCAGGCCTATTCTCTTCCTCTAAAAATTTTCGAATAATTAAAGAGGTAATATTGTACGGAATATTTGCAACCAGCTTGTAGCTGTTAGCTTTTAGCTGATAGCTTCCAGGATCAAAATCAAGCGCGTCTTGGTTTATTATCTTGACATTTGAACTTGTGTATTGAGTTTTTAAAACCTCAGCAAATTTGTCATCCTTTTCAATCGCGAACACTTTACCAGCACGTTTGGATAATTCGGATGTTAGTACCCCAAGGCCAGGTCCAATTTCGACAATTGTATCTGTCGGTTGAATATCGGCAGCAGCAACTATTTGCGCCAGCGCTTGCTCATCAACCAAAAAATTCTGACCCATGGTTCTTTTGGCCCAGATCTGGTTTGCACGCAAATAATCTACCAGCTCTTGTCTATTCATATGTATCTAATTTAACTTTTTAGCAATTATTTATCAATTAAAAAAGACCGGCGCCTATTTGGCCCGGTCTCGACTTGGCTGAGCTTCCTGTTGGGGAGCTCGGACACGATCAGCCTGCAATACCTGCAAGGCTAGCTGATCACCACCATTAGCGGCCAGTGATTCCAACCGCATATCATCTTCGATGTCCCTCTGCTCGCTCGGATGCGGCCTTCTCAAAACTCTTCACCTCCGACTGATGCTTGTCACCAAATAAGTATTTTAGCCAATTAAAAAAAGACTGTCAACGCTTATACGCGATCGACAGCTAATTAATCAATTAAGATTTATCTAATTTACCAGCGCCAGGATTGACCGATTGAGAACAAATAACAAGTGGTATAGATTTGCGCCGTCGGGTTGTTCCAGTCAGCGCCAGCATAACCGGCTTTCGCTGAAGCTGAAGCCCAAAGTCCCAGCTCGTATTGGAAAAGCCCATAATAACCGTTCGGATTGATGCTACCCGGGTTACCGTTGCTTTCTTTCATCATCAAACTGCAAATTGTGTTCGGATCTTGTTTGTATTTTATCGAAGCAGCCAAAACAGTATCATTATAACGACATCGAACCGTGATCACTGGCTTTGTCCCGTAATATTCGACTTGATTGACCGGCTCCTTTACCACTTCATTACCAACGAGTACCCTGGAGACTTCGACTCCATCCTCTCTTGTGACCTGATATGTTAACTCTCTTTCCCCTTTTGCACCGGCAGTTTCAACTCGAGTTTTACCCTTATCTAGCTTCGGATCCTCTTTTTTGATTGTTTTAAAATTTATTGCCTCACTTTCAACCACTTTCGTAATAGCAACTCGGATTATTGATAATTCGATACCGTCATAGATTCTGCTATCAGAGCGAAAGTTTGTTTTATCATCAAGGCCAAGCTCGATTCCCTTTTCTGCCAAAAGCTCGCCGGCAGTTGTCGTCCAACTACGCAATTCAAGCTCTTTTTTGCCATCAAGCAGTTTTATAACCGGCGCTCGATGGAGGTTAATCACTGACCCAATGCCAAGCTCCGGATCGGGAAAGGCCGAAACCCGATCTTCCGGATAAACAGTTAGGTCTAAATCAGTGATCGCTGTTCTTGGATCAAAACTTGAACTCTCACCGAAGAAGTCGCCCGTTTCCCCGCTTGGTTGAACTTCAACAATTTTGTAAGGATAGTTCGGAGACAAAGACAAAGAATCACTTTCTGCAAAGCTATTTTTGGTCGTCGAGGCACCGAAGACAATAATTGACACCAAAACCAGCGAGTAAAAAAAATTTTTCATTTGAAAATTTTAATCAGCAACAAACATTATATCATAACTCTTTTTTGACATCGTCGGGTATTTCACAAATAAACCTCGAAGGCTGGTTAATCTGCGGATTGCCGAAATAGATTCTCTCGGAGGCATATAAGATGTAAAGCTTCTTCATCGCCCTGGTGAGGCCTACATAACAAAGTCGTCTCTCTTCCTCTACCTCACTCTGATCTCCGACACTTCTAGAATGTGGTAAAATTCCCTCTTCGACACCAACCAAAAAAACATTTTTAAATTCCAAGCCTTTTGCAGCATGCAATGTCATCAGAGTAACAACGTTTGAATTGGAATCATAATCATCGGCATCTTGATACAGCGCGACTTTTTCCAGAAAGTTTTCTAGCGGTTTTTCGAGGCTCAAGGCATCGTTGTATGCAGCGACGGATTTTAGCTCCATGATATTTTCATAGCGCCCCTCGCCCTCCGGAGTACCATCCAAAATATACTCCTTATAGCCGCTAGTTTCTGCTATCAGATCTATCAGATCGGCCACTGAAAGCTCTTTTGCCTTGTCCCTGATAAGATGTATCATGTCCAAAAAATTTTGAATCTTTTCCGGGACTTCAGGGCTTAGACCCGAAAGACCAGAGAAATATTTCATCAGTGTTTTTGACCCAATCCCTCTTGCTGGAACATTTACAATCCTCTCAAAAGATACTCGGTCATTAGGATTGGCAATTAATTTTAGATAAGCCAAAATATCTTTTATTTCTTTTCGCTCATAAAAACGGATTCCACCAACTACTCGGTATGGAATTCCAAAGCGGATGAAGGCTTCTTCTACCGCTCGTGACTGAGCATTGGTTCGATAAAGAACGGCAAAATCCGACCATTTACCCGAAACTGCCACCAGCCCCCTGGTCTCCATCGCCACAAATTCGGCTTCATCTTTTTCATTCAACGCCTGGTATACAAGAAGTGGAGATCCTACTGGATTTTCGGTCCACAGAGTCTTCTCAGTCTTCTGTTTATTATATTTGATGAGTTCATCAGCTGCTCGTAAAATATTACCGGTCGAGCGATAATTTTGTTCTAGTTTTATTACTTTCGCCCCTGGAAAATCACGCTCAAAATTGAGAATGTTGCGAAAATTTGCCCCGCGAAAACCGTAAATTGATTGTGAATCATCACCCACAACACAAATATTCTTGCTCTTTTCTGACAACAACTTCGCCCAAAGATATTGAACGTGATTTGTGTCCTGATATTCATCAATCAGAATATATTTAAAAATATTCTGGTATTTCTGCAAAATCTCGTTGTTCTCAGTCAGAAGTTTAAGACACAAAACCAAAAGATCATCAAAATCCATACCAAAAGCAGTTTTAAGATACTTTTGATATTCCTTATAGACAGTCGAGACTACTTCTTCGAACGGCGAGTTAACATACTTTTCGTAACCCTCAGGAGAGATAAATTCATTTTTTGCCCCAGAAATGAAATGAAGAACGGCATTTGGGTTGTAATGCTTGGGGTCGATCCCCTTGTCTTGCATAATCTTCTTGACGACCGAAAGCTGGTCCTGACTATCATAGATCGTAAAGCCCGAGGGGTAGCCGATATGCTTTGCCTCTCGGCGCAGAATTTTTACACAAATTGAATGAAAGGTTCCCAGCCACGGAAGAATACTCCTCGCACTTTCGACTTTCGACTTAGAGCTTTCGGCTAACAGCGCTTCTGTGCGCTGTTTCATTTCCCCCGCTGCTTTATTGGTGAAAGTAACTGCCAAGATGTTCGCCGGAGAAACTCTTTTCTCCGAAATTAAATAAGCCAAACGGTGAGTCAATGCCCGAGTTTTACCGCTCCCTGCCCCAGCTAAAATTAAAACCGGTCCTTCGGTAGTCCGGACCGCTTCCTGCTGCGCACTATTTAACTCTTTTAGTAAATCTTTCATTAAGCTTTTGTATTATAACAGGTGAACATTTTTTCTGTCGAACTTTTATCAATTAAAAAAGGCGCAAGGATTTGCGGACTTATAGGGAACAAAATTTTTTAATTATTGCCCTGTCGCGTCACTTACGCCTTTGAGGGGTGTCGCGAAAACGACTTGGAAATCGCTTCGTAGCATCCCTTAATTGACTTATAGAAGTCAATCAAGAGACATACTCTATGATTGCCTTCCCCAGGTTCCTCGCCAATTTTTCTTCAGATCTTTCTGTTTTTGTTTTGGCATTTTTTGGCGAGAAACTTTTGGATCTAATCACCTTAGAACAACTTCCCAAAAGCTTCTCGCCAACGGCTCGAAACATTAAAAAAACTCCTCGCAAGAGGAGCTACACAATACGATACAACAAACATATACATCTATCGCCCCTCCGCGATCAAAGTTATATTAAGTTGTTAATGTTGACCTTATTATATACCATAAATCTATGCTGTGTCAATAGAAAAAAACTAGATATATGCTGTCGGTATAGTTTTTTTCGTTTACCAGAGCTAATATTTTTTTAAATAGAGTGTTCTGTCATAGATTCAAAGTAGAATTTTAATATGATATAATACATTTTGAGGTAAATATGAACGGGAAAAACTTCCGAACCCTTTATTATTTCATCACGCTTTTGGTGATCACAGTGATTTTCATTGTCGCTGGGCTTTACTTGATTGGAAAAGAACAGAAAACGGAAACTGGCGCCAAAGATAGCGAAGATACCCCAGCAGAGGAATCGCCGATCCAGGAAGATGTCGTGAACCAGTCAGATCAAGACGAGGATGATGAGCTGTCCCCTGATCAAGTCCTTTATGTTTCTGCGGTAGAAGATTTTGAAAACAAAAATTATCAAGAAGCGATAAACAAGCTGAATCAAGCAATTGCCGCGAATCCGAATAACAGTAGCTATTATTCGCTCAAGTCAGAAGCGGAGATATTATTAAGTCAGCTAGAAGAAGCGAAAAAAACTCTGGAGGCTGGGATCACAGCCAATCCAGATAGTGAAATATTAAACTCCAAACTTGATACTCTAGAAAAAGAATATTTCTTTCCAGAAGATCAGGAGGCAACGAGAGGGTAAAATGAGGGCAAAAACAAAAAATTACAGTCTAATTGTAGCAATTTTGCTGGTCATGTTTTTGATTGCGCCGATAAAAGTGCTAGCTGACCATGTCGAGCTTCGCTATGTTAACGCCAGACAAGCCTATAAAATTGATACCTTTTTTAATAAGACTGTTGCACAATTGATCTATGACGAGTCAGCACAACACGACATAAATCCCAGGCTTATCTTGATTATGCTACAAAAAGAGAGCTCAGCAATTACTAGATCCGAACCATCATCAGACACAACCCGTGCTTGGCCACTTTTTTATATGTATGATGAGCGAATGGCAAATTGCTTACTGCTCG
>JAQVAO010000029.1 GCA_028690755.1 Patescibacteria group bacterium
CCGGTAATTCCAGAGGTTTTAGATGCTGTCCAGGAGAGATTGATTGTTGATGATGTTCCTTCAGTTGCTACCGATGCTACCAGATTTGTTGGAGCAGAAATTGATGTTGAGGTAGTTGCCGAAGTAGCAGGAGCACTCGCGGATGCTGGAGCTTCACCTGCAGCAATATCCGCAGCGGCATCGCCACCGGTTGATTCTTCTGAAACCTCCACTTCTGGCGCCGGGCTTGATTCTGCTGGCGGCTCACCATCATAACCAAAAGTTGCAAAAACAAAGTCCTGGCTGGCGTCAGAGGGAGGAGTCAATAATCGCCATGCCACGAGGATAAATATCAGACAAGTTTACTAGCCAATAAGCGTAACCAGAATTGGCTGAAACATGCATCTCGTATCGTCCATCTGGAGTAACGTCGAGTGGCCCAATATCGGCAATATTGTAAGTCTCTTCTTTTGGTATTGTCATCGTTGTTTGGCCAATCAACGTTGGTGGAAGGACTGCAGCATCATATACCTTAACCGTCAAAATACAGGATTCGGGACCATCGGGTAAAATACCCGCGTATACCCCAACACCATCGAGCTTGTTATAGACCGGACGGAAAGTTTGCCCTAATATTTGATGAGTCTGAATTCGCCAATAGCCATTTGCATTGACTGTGAATTGATCAAGTGTTGACCAAGCTCCGGCTTTCTGAATGCCGGAAAAAGAATAAACGAAAACAATCGCTAACGTCATAACAATTGTTAGCGCTTTCTTCACGAGTAGTTTCGAGACCATTTTCCCTCCCTCTATATTATTAATTAACCTAATTACAATACTTTCATGGAATGTTGCAAATTGTTGCTGGAAAAAAAGCAGTTATTCGATTACAATACTAATAATGTCAGAAAAAATTAGCGAAAAAGATTTAGAGCAGATATTTATCGCCAGTAGGCTAAAAAAGAAAAACCCGCTTTGGATTTTTCTCAAATTCGTGGTTATTTTTATTCTTGTTTTTGCTGTAGTATATTTTGCTCTAAATTATTCTGCCTATATTCAAAAAATTAAATTTTGGTACCGAGATGAATTTATACCAAGCGAAAAACCGCTCTCAGACATAATCTTAGGTCCAAGTGATGTTAATAAAGAAAAAGATTCGTATTTTCCGAACATTGAGGACAATTCGATTTTTGTTGAAAGAATCGATATCAAAGCGCCGATAACTTTTCGGGTTGAAAATGAAGAAAAAGCCGTTAGCGATAACTTAAAAAAAGGTGTTATTCATATCGCCGGCACTAGTTTGCCCGGTGAGAATGGAAACGTTTTTATCACTGGCCATAGTTCAAATTATCCCTGGGTATCAAGTAAATACAACGCAGTTTTTGCCCTTCTGGACAAAGAGGTAATCGGGGATTTAATATTAGTAAAATTCCAAAACGTTAATTACGTTTATCAAATAGAGGAAAAATTTGTTGTAGGACCAACCGAAACCTCAGTTATGAATGTCTACGCCGAGTATCCGACACTGACAATGATGACCTGTACTCCTGTTGGTACGAATCTAAACCGTCTGATAATAAGAGCAAAACAGATACTACCGGACCCAAAAAACAATATCGGGGGGTCAATTGAAGAACAAAATACAAATAGGTTGCCAGCCGGCGTAAGATGAGATCAAATTAGATAACTCTGGCTTTTTTGTAGCCCTCAGAATCTTTATAGAGCAGGTAAGCACCATCCCAACTAAATATAAACTTTGATATTAAATTATCGGGAAGATCGACGAGCTTAACATCATTTGTTCCGTCAGTGGCAACTATTCTGATATCATCGCCCTGTTGGTAGGCAACATAATCTCGCCCAGGATACCAGATAACATTAGAAATTGGCACCGAATATCTTGTCACCAATTTTTCGCCGACCCAAATCTCGTAATTATTTGAGGTTAAATCGCCCTGTGGATTTTTTACTAGGGAATCATAGGGAGTATTTATGGCATCAATTTCTGATTGCTCTGTTACCAAATTAATTTCTGGATTTTCACGGAAAAGCACAACATTTTTAATCGACAAGACTTTATCAGCCTCAATGGCGACTGAAGAATTCCAAGACTGATAACCTTCATGCTTAATTGATACACTGTAGTGACCTGGTAACAGGTTGGTATCAAAAGGAGAAGATTCTGATTTTTTTTCATTGTTTATATAGACATCAGCATCTTTTGGCTGAAAAGTTAGGTAGATAATACCTGTGTGAATAATGGAAAAATTTTTCCAATCAATTTTGTAACCAAAACCATAAAAAATCAAAGAAAGTGAGACAACAACAATCACCAAAGTAACAATACTTTGTCCAATGATAATTTCTTTTAAGCGTTTTTCTCTTGGGACATGTTTGTATTCGTTCATGAGAATAGTATAGCGGATATTGTAAATTTAGTAAATTCGCGGTATTATTTTATTACATATTATGGCCAAATTTATTATACAAGGTAGAAAAAAATTAGCTGGTACTTTTGCTGTTTTGGGTGCCAAAAACGCCGCAGTCAAGATGCTGGCAGCATCAATAATGATCAAGGGTGAGACAACTATTCATAATGTCCCGCGTATTTTGGATATCCTGCGAATGATTGAAGTAATTGAAAGCATTGGGGTAAAGACAAGTTTCGAGGGGAATACTTTAAAAATTGATGCCTCTCGCGTCAACTCCTTTGAACCCAACGAGGATCCAATAAAAAAACTTCGTGGAGCCGTTGTAATTATCGGGCCACTGCTTTCACTTTTTGGTGAAGCAAAATTCTTTGAGCCTGGTGGCTGTATTATCGGAGCAAGACCGATAGACTATCACATCAAAGCTTTCGAAGATATGGGAGTAGAAACAAATTACAGTCAAGAAAACAACCGCTACCATCTCAAAGCCAACGGATCATATCGTGGTGGCGATAAAGATATTTCGCTAGAAGAGATGAGCGTAACTACAACGGAAAATGCTTTGATGGCCGCTGTCCTAAGAAAAGGAAAAACGACAATCAGAATTTGCGCTTGTGAGCCGGAAATCGTTGATTTGGCAAACTTTCTCAATCAGGCCGGTGCAAAAATTACTGGAGCAGGTACAAACACTATAGTGGTTGAAGGCGTTGATAAACTAAATCCGACTGAATATACTGAATATACAGTAATGCCCGACCGAATTGAGGCCGGGACCATAGCTATCGCCGCAGCAATATGTGGTGGTAAAGTGGAAATAACCAATATAATTCCAGAACATTTATCGTTAGTATTAAACAAATTCAAAAATTCGAATGTCGATTATCAAATAGAAAAAACTGATAAAGTTTATTCGAAAATGATCGTCGACCAAAAAAGAGAACTGATCGCGCCAAATACAAAATGGATCGATACCCGACCGTACCCCGGCTTTCCGACAGATTTGCAATCGCCATTTGCCGTCTTGATGACTCAGGCAAATGGGAGATCCAAGATATTTGAAACCTTGTTTGAAGCCCGATTTGATTATGTAAAATGGTTGGTAGAAATGGGTGCGAACATTGAGGTCGTAAATCCTTTTATTGTGGAAATTACTGGCCCAACAAAACTTCAGGGCAAAAAAATTGAATCTAGCGACCTGCGGGGTGGTGCTGCATTGCTTTTGGCTGGGCTCTGCGCTGAAGGCAAAACTGAAATTGAAAACGTCGAATTTATCGATCGTGGTTACGAAAACATTGATATTCGCTTAAATAAATTGGGGGCCTCAATCGAAAGGACGAATTAATGGCCAGGCGAATCGCGATTGATCTAGGGACGACAAATGTCTTAGTCTATATTCCAAAAAGCGGAATTGTTGTTAACGAACCGTCTGTCGTTGCCATGCAGGTCAAAGATAACCAGATTGTCGCCATTGGCGAAGAAGCGAGAAAGATGATCGGTCGGACTCCGGAAAGCATTATCGCTGCCCATCCTCTCCAGAATGGCGTAATTGCTAATTACAATATTTCAGAAGCAATGCTTCGACATTTTATCAATAAGGTCAGCGGCAGAATTCGTTTTACCAGACCGGAAGTCATGATGGCGGTGCCGGTTGGTGTTACCTCGACCGAAAAACGCGCAGTGATCGATGCCACGGTATCAGCTGGTGCCAAACAGGCTTACCTGATTAAAGAGCCGATCGCTGCCGCTCTCGGTGCCGGAATACCGATCGCCACTCCATCTGGAAATATGATTATTGATATCGGCGGTGGAACATGCGAGGTTGCTGTAATTTCACTGGGCGATGTCGTATCAGCCAGTTCAGTTCGCACCGGCGGCAATAAAATTGATCTTGCGATTTCAAACTATATCCGAAAAAAACACAATCTAATTGTTGGTGAGCAGACTGCAGAAGAGATCAAAAAAAGAATCGGATCAGCCGTTGAGCCAAACAAAGAGCTGAAAATGGAAGTTTCCGGCTCAAATGCCATTACCGGCCTTCCCGAAAGCATAATGATCACATCAACTGATATCGTCAAAGCGGTTAAGCAGCCACTTCTGGAAATTATTAATGCAGTCAAAAGTGTTCTACAACAAACTCCGCCGGAACTTGCCTCTGATGTTATGGACAAGGGTATAATTCTCACCGGCGGCGGAGCATTACTTCGAAATCTCGACACCTTAATGACAAAAATCACCGGCGTGCCCTGTCAGGTCGCTGATGACCCGGCCACCTGTGTCGTCAAAGGTGCCGGCATCGCAGTCGAGCACTTGGATGCCTACAAAAAATCAGTTCTCTGGGCAAAGGAGTAAGATGTTAATTGGAATCGACGCCTCGCGGGTAAAAAGTACTCATCGAACAGGAACGGAGAATTACTCCTATAATTTAATCAAGCATTTAGCAAAAATCGATAATAAAAATCGCTACCGACTCTACGTCCAGAATGACTATGATAGCTCTCTTGACAATTTGCCCAACAATTTTGAAATCAAGGTGATTAATTACAAAAAATACTGGACGCAAATCGGATTATCGCTCGAGATGTTGCGCCAAAAGCCGGATGTTCTTTTTATTCCAGCACATACGATTCCATTTTTTGCTCCCAAAAAAACTTTTTTGACCATCCATGATCTCGCCTGGAAATACTACCCGGAAGCCTACAGCAAAAAAGATCTTTTTATTCAAAATGCTAATTTAAAAAGAGCGGTCAAGAAAAACACGGGAATTGTAATTTACAGCAGGTCTACTCTTTCGGATCTAAAGAAATTTTATAATATTAAAAATGAAAATATTCACTTTGTTAGTATGGGCTATGAAAAGATAATTTCCATCAGTGATGATAAAAAATATCAGGAATATAAGCCATATATATTATCAGTCGGCAGACTGGAAACACGAAAAAATATTATTGGAATTATCAAAGCCTACAACCTCTTGCGAAAAGAGCGAAAAATTAGACACAAACTATTGCTCGCCGGCAAACCGGGATATGGTTACGATGAAATTAAGACCGAGATTACAAAATCAAAATATTATCCGAAAGACATAGTAGAGCTTGGTTATGTTTCCGACGATGATCTACCAGCGATTTACAAAAACGCCTCGATGCTTCTCTATCCATCGCTTTGCGAAGGTTTTGGTTTTCCAATCCTCGAGGCCCATACTTTTGAAATCCCGGTGATTACTTCAAACAGATCTAGCATGGCCGAGATTGCTGACGGTTCGGCACTTCTTGTCAACCCGGACAAAGTCTTCGAAATCGCTGCCGCGATGAGTCAAATTATCAACAAACCAGAGATCAAAAAAGCGCTTAATATCAAAGCAAAAAAAGTCCTCTCCCGCTATTCATGGGAGCAATGCGCCAAAGAAACGCTCGCTGTTTTTGAGGAGAAAAAATGAAAGTCGCAATTGTCCACGATTATCTAACGAAACTCGGCGGCGCAGAAAAAGTCCTGCAAACTATACATGAGATTTACCCCCAGGCGCCGATTTACACTCTGCTATATGACAAGAAGGGGACTAGGGGAATTTTTGAATCAGAATACAAGATTATAAGTTCGAAACTCCAAAATCTGCCAGGTTTTCTGCGTCGGCGCTCAAGACTACTATTGTCAAAATTTCCGCGAGCGATCGAAGAATTTGATTTTTCCCAATTTGATTTAGTAATCTCCTCATCAAATTCATTCGCCCATGGCGTGATTACTCCTGAAAAAACCCTCCATATCACTTACTGCTATTCACCTATGCGCTACTCGTGGGATTGGGCCCACAATTATCTGAAAGAGAATAATATCGGCATGGGACCTCTGGGGCTTTATATCAGATCAATAATTTCTAAGATAAGGCTTTGGGATTATAACGCATCCAAAAGAACCGATGAGTGGATAGCAATATCAAAGACAGTTGCTAAAAGAATTTTGAAATACTACCGAAAGCAATCAGAGATAATTTATCCGCCGGTTGACATCGAGGAGCTGCTTAAAAATGATAAAAAACCCAAAAAATATTACCTAATCGTCTCAAGGCTGACACAATATAAAAACATCGACCTGGCGATCAAAGCCTTCAATCAGCTTGAAATTCCACTATACATTATCGGTGAAGGCGCTGATGAGAAAAGACTAAAATCTATCGCCAAAGAAAATATTAAATTTCTTGGCTGGAAAAACGATCAAGAAAGAAACAGCTTTCTTTCGGAATGCCGAGCATTTGTATTCCCCGGTGAAGATGACTTCGGTTTAACTCCAGTCGAAGCGATGGCGGCTGGCAGACCGGTCATCGCACTAAACTCCGGTGGTGCAACAGAAACAGTTGTATCAGAAAAAACCGGTGAATTTTTCAATCAAACAGACGAAATTGATGATCTGGTAAAAACGGTAAGAAAGCTGGAAAAAAACTATTCTTCCTACAAATCAGAAGTTTGTAAAAATCAAGCCAAGAAATTTTCGGAAGAAGTGTTCGTTACCAATTTCAAAAACTATATTGAGAAAAAATATCGTGAGTTTAAAAATGAATCTTAAAAGAAAAAA